>CAZSGR010000016.1:27602-29432 GCA_964606185.1 uncultured Eubacteriales bacterium | reverse complement strand
GAGAGGAACCGTGCCCGCTCCGCCTTCAAACGGTTTTTTTCACCCATAAGCCTTCGCAGAATAGGGGGACTGATCTCGCTGGGGCAAAGTCTGCGTGTTTTCGATGCACTCAGCCTGATCTATAGCACATCTTGTTATCACGGATATGGAGATGCTTCCGGCAATATGGCAGCAAGGGGACGTTCCCCTAGACACAGACATTCAGACAATAAAAGCGAGAGAGTTTGCAGATGAGAGGTTGACACTGAGAATTAATTTTTTCAGTTCAAATCTTGTATTTTTTTTTGCATTGTGATTTTATATGATAATATTACCTATCCCAAATGGAACACATCGGATATTACCTTAGAGACGTTCATTTTAAAAAAAAGAACGGGTGTCTAGTCTACAAGCAGAAAGGACTCCAGAAATACCTTTTCTTCCAGAAGGGAATTCTAGTAATGGTCAAAACCACCCAGCCTCAGGAGCTTCTCGGAGAGATATTGCTTAAACTGGGGAAGATTTCTGTTGGAACTTTCAAGAAAATCGACGAGTACATTGACCCGACACAGAGCATCGGAAAAACACTGATCAAAGAAGAACTTCTCACCAAGGAAGATTTGAATGATGGCCTGATGTTCCAGATGAGAGAAGTCACCTTGAACATTTTCCCGCTTTTTGGCGGAAAATTTGAGTTTCAAATGAGGAATGATCTCAGCAAGAAGAGATTCGAATATAAGATGAATGTCCCTGACTTGATCGAGGAGGGCATCAGGCGGATGGACTTCAATCCTGAATTGGAAAAGTTTTTTAAGACAACAATTCCATTTTACAAGAAAACAGATAGTTTGAGCCGCTTGACAACGGAAGAAAAGGAGTTGTTAGGTACAGTTAATGGAAATTCTTCGGCTGAAAAGCTTTTTCATTCGTCAAACTTTTCTCCAGAATATTTCTGGAAAAGCCTTTATCTCTTTTACTGTTTGGAACTCGTCGATGTGAAAGAGGCAGTAGTCGAGGAAGAAGTTGTGGTAAAGGAAAAAAAGCCGACAAAACCTGTGCCTCCTAAAAAGAAGAAGGCCAAAAAGGTTTTTTTGCCGGTGAAGGCGAGAGAGAAAAAAGAGAAAATTCCGGAAGAAGAGAAAGAAGAAAAGGTGACTGTTGAGGAAGAAAAGAAGGCCCCAGAAGTTATTGATGATGAGACAAAGAAGAAGATCGCTGATCTGGAAAAATTAAGTCAAGAAATCGAATCCATGAATTATTATCAAATTTTAGATATTACGAGAGATGCTACTCATATAGAGATAAAAAACTCTTACTTTGAAATGGCACGCAAGTATCATCCGGACCGTTTTGATCGAGAGCTTTCCCAAGACTCAAGAGAGATGATTGAGGAAGTGTTTGGATATATCACTAGAGCTTTCCAGACTCTCAACAATGAGAAGGAAAAGAAGGATTATGATACCAAGTTGGATGAACCGGAGGGATTGGACCGGAAGACGTTGGAACAGAAAGCCGATGGTAAGTTCCGGCATGGGCAGAGCCTGTATAACCAGGGAAAATATGAGGAGGCTTTGGTTTTTTTTGAAGAAGCGATTCGGATAAAGAGCAATAAAGCAGATTATTTCTTGTTTCTCGCAAAAACCGAGTCTAAAGTTCCCTCCTTTCGCGAGAAAGCTGAAGAAGACTTCCACAAGGCCATTGAATTAGAGCCCTGGAATGCGGGAATCTTTTTTGCTTTAGGCGAATTTTATGATCAGGAGGGACTTTCTGTTAAAGCAAAAAAACAATTTAAAAAGGCTTTGGATATAGATCCCGAACATGAGATGGCTCTCAAGGCTTTAGGTTTAACAG
>CAZSGR010000016.1:0-27502 GCA_964606185.1 uncultured Eubacteriales bacterium | reverse complement strand
TTTTTTGATTCTTCGATTTCATCCAGCAGGTTTTGAGAGCTTTTCGAGCCCATCCTTTCAAGTGTTTCCAGGTTTTCAAGCTTCAATGAGTAGAGGTCTGGAAGAGTCTTTACGAAGTTTTTTTCCAGGAGTTGGTCGACCAGGGCTTCTCCCAGGCCTTCGATGTTCATGGCCCGGCGTGATGCAAAATGCAGAAGGGATTCTCTCAGTTTTGCCGGGCAGGAGGGATTCTCACAGCGAGAAATCGCCTCGCCTTCCGGTCTGAAGACTGATGATTGACAAACAGGACATTTCGATGGAAAAACAAACGGAGTTTCTTTTCCGGTGCGTCTCTCTTTCATTACGGAGACAACCTTAGGGATAACATCTCCGCTTCGTTCGATGAGAACATAATCTCCGATTCTTATGTCTTTTTTTTGGATTTCATCTTCGTTGTGAAGAGTCGAACGGCTTATCGTGATTCCTGATAATTTCACAGGATCCAGTACGGCCACGGGAGTGAGGGCCCCTGTCCTTCCGACTTGAATCTTGATGCCTTTAATCTGTGTCGTGGCCTGCCTGGCTGGAAATTTGAATGAGATAGACCATCTGGGAAACTTTGCCGTGCGGCCAAGACTATTTTGCTGTTTTGTGGAGTCGACTTTGACCACGACACCGTCAACATCATAATCCATGCTGTCTCTCTTCTCACTCCATTCCTTCCAGAAGGAGAGAACTTCTTCCAGAGAAGAGCAGTGTCTGGAATGGGTGTTGATTTTGAAGCCCAGTTCTTTAAGTTTCTGAAGGCTTTTCCACTGACTTTTTTGTTCTATCCCTTCTGTGAAGATGGAGTAGAGGAAGATATCCAAATGCCGCGAAGCGACTTCTTTTGAATCAAGAAGCCGGAGAGAGCCGGCCGCCGCGTTCCTGGGATTGGCAAAAAGCGGTTCTCCTTTTTGGGAACGGTCTTGGTTTATTTTATTGAATGACTGAAAAGGAAGGAAAGCCTCTCCCCTTACCTCTATCTCTCGGGTTTCTCTGATTGTGAGCGGAAGACTCCTGATCGTTTTGACGTTGAGGGTCACGTCATCCCCTCTGAATCCGTCTCCCCGCGTCACCGCTCGAGCAAAATTGCCTTCACGGTAGATGACAGATATGCCCAAGCCATCTATCTTGAGCTCAGCTACGTATTCAATTTTTTCATTAGGAATGATTTTTTTTATCCTTTCTTCAAACTCCTTCAGCTCTTCAAAGCTGTAGCAATTATCCAGGCTGAGCATAGGCGTACTGTGCTCTACAGAAGCGAATCCAGAGACCGGCTGCTCACCGACTCTTTGCGTCGGAGATTCAGGTGTGACCAATTCAGGAAACTGCTTTTCGAGTTCCTCAAGCTTTTTCACAAGCATGTCGAATTCGAAATCGGAGATTTGAGGGTTGTTGTCGACGTAATATCTTTTTTCGTGATGAGTGATATCTTTTCTTAATTTTTCAATCTTTTGTTCTGCCTGCTTGAGGGAAAGATTTTTAGCGCTCATCTTACATTGAATGATATTAGAAAAAAAAGAATAAAAAAGGGGACAGGCCCCTTTTTTCAGGGATTGTCCCTTTCAGTCCTTTCGTTAAGGAAGATAGGGACTGTCCCTTTTCTCTAAAAAAAAGGGGCCTGTTCCCTTTTTCTTCATGGCTCCCTTTGAAGGTCGTTTCTTCCATTCCTGTGTATTTCACACACATTGTCTGGAGGAAAACCGGCTGGTATATCTCCAGAGTGTGTCTATGAGGATAATATAACAGGAAAGGGAAAAGTTCAATTGACAATTCAAGGCTGAAAATCAGGAGTAATAAATGGATTTATGTCTTAATTTTCTTTTATCAGAAGAGATTAGATTTTGGTTTTAAGGATGGACTTCATTCGAATCCAAGAAGAGCTCAGCGAACCCTATCTGACTCCCAGTCTGCGCTTGGCTTCTTCGATGAGTTTATTGAATTGATCTAATGCAGCTTTCTGTTTGATTAAGAGTCCCTCAACCTCTTTTTGTAAGGCTTCGATATCCTGCTCCAAGATTTTCATCATTCTTTTATCTGTATCGGACAGATCTTCGTCTTCTTTTTTCCCGAATCTATTGTCGTAATCCTCGGTGAGATCCTCGAGCTCTTTATTCTTTTTCTGGATATTTCTGACTGTTTCGTTGTATTTGAGGTCTTTATTGAAGTTGAAGAATAAGGATTCAGCGAGCTGCATGGCTTTTTTTGAGTTGGGAGGAGAAAGAAAACTGGCATCGAGCAGATATTTGATGGCTTCAGGAGAGACAGAGGGATTTCTCTCGGAATCGCCAGCAAGTATGATTCCGATGTTGAATGCGACATCTCCGGTTTTCTGTTGGGCATAAGCCTGTTTATAGTATCTTATAGCATCTCCTTTTTTCCCGTTTCTGTGAAGGGTTTTGGCATACAAGAGGATGCTGGCATAATCCTTTAAAGCCGTGGCCGTAATCTTGAAGGCTTTCTCGGCATCTTTATAGAATTTGTAATCATAAAGATTTTTTCCGACTTTCTTCAAGGCAGTTGCAATTTGGGGGTCTTTTAGGAGGTTATAGGAATTTATATAAGATTCTAAAGCTCCTCTCGGGTCTCTTCCCTTATCCAGGGCTGTTCCGTGAGTAAAATAGGCGATTCCCATAAACTGGTCCCATTGTGCGGGCGAAGCGCCGGAACCCTCTTTGTCTCTATTGTCTTTAGCGATTCGGATGACCTGCAGAGAATAACTTTTAGCCTTTTCTAGATTCTGGCCGCGCTGGCTGAATATTGATGCAATACTCATTAAGACCCTGCTGTTGGTGAAATCATCAAGTCCACCCAGAGAAAGGGATTTTTCACCGTATTCTACGAGCTCTTCGGCAGTTTTACCTGGGTAGTTCCACACGCACAGTTCGGCATACGCATATTTTTCGTACTGGTTTCCTTTTCCTTGGTTTGTTTTTAGCCATTGCTTGAGTAGTTTGGCTTTCTGGGCGGGATCCTGGGTCGACATCGCTTGGATGTATTCTTGATTTGCATCTTCGGTTTGAGCGTATAGAGTGACAAAAGTAAAAAGAATAAGGATTAATGTTGTCAAGGTTGTTTTTCTCATTTTTTTTACCTCGCTAATGAGATGCATAATATCTTTCGTTGGTTACAATGTCAATTGGTCTGGTTTTGGAGCCTCTTAAACGTGCATCCTACTAATATACTAGCAAAATCTGTGCCAAATTGAAAGAATTTGAGGTCAAAGGAGACGGATAAAAAGGGGTCAGTAAAAAGGGGTCAGGGCTCGACATTAGACATTTGAACGTCTCCATCCAATCATTAGGATAAGTCTATCGAGATTTGATTTTATCACGCAATTGGGATCAGGAATTATAATAGGGAAGTCGGAAAAACAAAGGCAGAAGAATTTCTCTTTTTAACGACACAGCCTGACCCCATTAATGCCGAATTAGAAATGTCTAATGTCGAGCCCTGACCCCATTGTTTTTCAGATGGCTGTGATATAAAATATCCCCCAATGAGCCGCACAAAAGAAGATTTTCCCGAATATTTTTTAAAAAGCATCAAAAAACCTTTGTTAACATTTGTTCCTCTTCGGGATCATTCCAACTTCAAAATCGGAGGCAAGGCAGACTATTTCTTCGAAGCCACTTCTGTGCAGGAACTTATGACTTCCATCCTCTCAGCGCGGGAAGCGTCTGTCCCGTTCTATGTTATCGGAGGGGGTTACAATCTTCTGTTTGATGATAACGGATTTCGTGGCCTGATCATTAAAAATGACGTGAAGGGTATCAAGAAAAGAAAAAATATTCCTGAAGTGGAGGCATTGGCCGGGACATCCTTAGAGGAGTTGCTTCGTTTCTCCATTGAGAAGGGCTTGAGCGGTCTCGAATTCATGGCCGGTATCCCTGGAACGATAGGAGGGGCTGTTTACGGCAATGCAGGGGCTTTCAAGAGGAGCATCGGAGAATCCATAAAGGAAGCCCTTCTGCTCGACCCGAAGGGTGAGCAGGTTCGGGTGGGAAGGGATTATTTTGAATTCAGGTATCGCCACAGCATCCTCAAGAAAAAACATGATGTGCTGCTCAGTGTTGTCTTTGAACTTCGTGATGGAGAGAAAGAATCTATAAAAGCGCTCATCGAAGAAAACCTGAAAAAGAGAAAAGAGAAACATCCTTCTTACGACCTTCCGTGCGCGGGAAGCTACTTTAAAAATCCAGTCCTCCCTGATGGAAGAGTTGTCCCTGCGGCCTATTTTTTGGAGAAAGTCGGCGCCAAGAAGATGAAAGTCGGAGGAGCCGCAGTGTATTCGGGCCATTCGAATTTTATCTTTAACCAGGAGAATGCTTCAGCGCAGGATGTCTTTCGTCTGGCTCAGAAACTGAAGCGCCGGGTGAAAGAAAGATTCGAGGTTGAACTTGAGGAAGAGGTTATTTTCCTTCCAGCAGGTCCTTCAACGCCTTGATTTTTCGGGGGGTTAACTTTTTTTCTCTTCTGGCTATTTCCAGGGCCTGAAACGCCACTCTCCTGTACATCTCATGAAAAGATGGAAACTTTTTCAGAGCCTCGAGATGTTTTTCTACGGATGTTTTATCTCCTCTAATCACGGGGCCGGTCAGGGAGGCTTGGATGTTAAATTTTTTTACATTGTGTAAAGTCCCTTTCACCAAAGGAAGGAGGACTTGAAAGGCCTGTTCTTCTTGAAGGCCTGCTTCTTTAAGAAGGGATGATGCCGTATCCAGCAGCAAGACAAAGAAGTTAGAGGCTATACTGCAGGCGGTGTGATAAAGGGCTTTGTTTTCAGCTTCGATAATCAAGGAACGGCTGCCGAGTTTCCGGATCATTTTTTGAGATAACTCCAGAGCATCGCTTTCTCCTTCCACACCAAAATAAATGTTTTCAAACTGTTCAGGTGGAGTTCTCTTCTCAGCGAAAGACTGGATGGGATGAATCGATGCGGTTAAGGCTCCTTTAGCCTTTAAAGGATTCAGGATTTCTGAAGAAAGAAGACCCGAGCAGTGAAAAATGAATTTCTCTGACCAGTTAATATTCGAAGCCTCCAGTTCCTTTGTCACCTTTAGGATTTCTTCATCCGGCAGACACAGAAGGACGATATCTCCGGCTCTTGCTGTCTGAGCATTATCAGTGGAAGCCTTCCCCTCTCCGATGATCTTCCGGCTCTCTTCTGCCGAAAGAGATGTCCTGCAGGAAAGAAATTTTATCCTGTACCCTTTTTTTGAAAGCGCAGTGCCCAATGAGGTACCGAGGCGGCCGGCGCCGATAATTGAAATCTCGTTCATTTTTTATTCTTGAAAATCTTGAGCCACTGATCTATCTCAAAGGAAGAGGGAAGAGAGACTTTTTTCTCGTCGGCTTGGGACTCTCTGTGTTCTTTCAGGGCGGCTTTGAGTTCCCGTTCAAATTCTTTGCAGCTCAAAGGCTTAGCCCCTTGTGCTTTGGCGAAATCTTTTATCTCGCGGTCAGAGCTGACCACAAAAAATCTTCTCAAATCTGTCTCCTTAGAGATAATTTCCTTGATAGCTTCATCGGCATTCTGGTCGAAGGAAGGAAAGATCACTGAAAAAAATTTCCTCTGAAATCTTTTATCGAGAAAATCCGGGTCTGGATTTCCATCGAAGACCACAAGCACTCGTGTTCTCTTCTGTCGCTGAAACCTATGGAGTTTTGAGACCAGACGGTGCTTACTCTGGGGATCTCTCAATTCGGCGGGGGAAGAGTGCCCGATGAAATTGTTGCCGTCAATCAGATAAGCCACTGGATGAGATGCGAATCAGCAGGATAGTCAGTCACAGGATGTTAAAGAGAGTAGGATTCTCCGGGATTGAGGATGATGACTTCCGCCTTATCTCCGACTATTTTCTTGAATTCTTCCGGATCAGCGCTGACGATAGGAAAAGTGTTGTAATGGACTGGGATGACTTTTTTCGTCTGAATAAATTCCACAGCCTTGGCTGCGGAGGGAATACCCATCGTGTAGCGGTCACCGATGGGGATAAAGCTGAGATCCGGCTTAAAGAATTCGCCGATGAGTTTCATATCATAGGTTAAACCCGTATCCCCGGCATGATAAATCGTCATGCCGTCCATTTCGATGACCACACCTGCTGGGTCTCCTCTTTCAGCGGAGTGGAGTGCCTGAACCATGTTAACTTTCACTCCTTTGGCTTCAATGGTCCCTCCGATGTTCATTCCTTCTGCGGTTATTCCTTCTGCTTCAGCATCTACGGCTATCTCATGAATGCCGACGAAGGTGGCGCCTGTTTTCTTGCAGATCGTGAAGGCGTCTCCGAGGTGGTCGCCGTGATGATGGGTGACGACCACGATATCTGCTTCGTCGATTTCATCGGGAGTCGTTGAGGCCGCAGGATTACCTGTCAGGAAGGGGTCGATGTATACGGTTTTTGAGCCCTTGAGTTTTATTCCAGAATGTCCTAACCAGGTGATTTCCATCGTCTAACCTCCTTTTAAATTATTTTTTCAGGATTATGAAGGCTTTGCTTCTTTCTATCCGGGAGGCCAGCTCATCTGCCTTCCACCCAAGAGATGGAAATGGATGTGGAGAACGTCTTGACCTGATTCCCGAGCTGTGTTGAGGACAATCCTGTATCCTCTTTCTCCGATCTCTTTTTCTCGGGCGATTTCGCGAGCTTTGAGCAGAAGATGGCTCAGCACATCTTTTCTGTCTTCGGGAATTTCATTTAAAGAGGGATAATGCTCTTTGGGGATAAGAAGTACATGAACCGGGGCCTGAGGATTGATATCATCGAAAGCGATTATTCTCTCGTCCTCATAGACAATGCTGGCCGGGATTTCTTTGTTGATGATTTTGCAGAAAATGCAGTCTTCCATTTTAAGCTTCTGTTCTCACTCTCTTATTCTTTCTATCTTGGCGCCGAGTGACTTAAGCTTGTCTTCAAGATTCTCATAGCCTCGGTCCAGATGCTCGACTTCATTGATGATTGTTTCACCGCTGGCTATCAAACCAGCCAGGACGAGGGAAGCCGAAGCTCTTAAATCCGTGGCGATGGTCTCTGCTCCTGAAAGAAGGGTTTTTCCTTTGACTATAGCTTTATCTCCGAAAACTTCGATATTCGCTCCAAGACGGAGCAGCTCATTGATGTGGGAATATCTTCGGTCAAAGATGGTTTCGGTGATGATTGAGGTTCCTGAGGCCTGAGTCATCAAGACTATAAACTGGGCCTGCATATCGGTCGGGAATCCCGGATAGGCTGAAGTGGTCGTATCTTGAGGCCTGATCTCTTCGCTGCCGATAACTCGGAGGGAATGATTATTGAACTGTTCGATTTGTGTTCCGGAGTATTTCAATTTTTCTATCACCGTATCGAGATGTTCAGGTTTGACGTTGGTCAGGACGATGTCTCCTCGGGTGAGAGCGCTGGCGACAAGAAAAGTCCCTGCTTCTATTCGGTCGGGAATGATTTCATGGGTGGCTCCGCCGAGCTCGCTGACTCCCTTTATGCGCATGGTCTCTTCACCGATTCCATCGATCCGGGCTCCCATTTTAACCAGAAGCTCACAAAGGTTGGAAATTTCGGGCTCCCGGGCACAGTTCTTGAGCACAGTCTCTCCAAGGGCCAGGCAAGCGGCCATGATCAAATTTTCTGTTCCTCCAACAGTCTTTTTTTCAAATTCGATTTCAGCCCCATGAAGCTTGTTCGCTTCTGCTTGAATATACCCGTGTTCAAGGCTTATGGATGCTCCGAGTTTCTCCAGGCCGTGGATGTGCAGGTCTATGGGGCGGGAGCCGATGGCGCAGCCACCGGGCAAGGCGACAATTGCCTTTCCGTAGCGGGCCAGGAGAGGACCCAGGACTAGAATGGATGCCCTCATGGCCTGGACCAGGTCATAAGAGGCCTGGTCGGATTTTACTTCTCTAACCTGAATGGAGAGAGAATTCTTTTTTATGCTGGCACTGGCTCCCAGCTCTTTCATCAGCGTAAGAATCGTGTACACATCCTTCACGCGAGGGATGTTTTTCAAGCGGAGCTTTTCCTTGGTGAGAAGAGAAGCGGCGATAGCCGGGAGAACAGCATTCTTGGCTCCGCTGATCCTGACTTTTCCCTTGAGCCGGAGATTTTGGTTTCCGAGGATCCTGATCTTTTCCATGTGCTAACATTCTAGAATAACCCCACTCAAAATTCAATGGGATTAGATATTCTTATGAAGATGGGGTCAGGGCTCGACATTAGACATTTGAACATCTGTATCCAATCATTAGGAGAAGTCAATAAAGATTTAATTTTATCGTGCAATCAGGATCAGGCATTTTTATAGGGAAGTCGGGAAATCAAAGACAGAAGAATTTCTCTTTTTAACGACACAGTCTAACTCCATCCATCCTTGAATACTCTTCTCAGTTATCTAAGTTACATCTAACCCACACTAAATGGAAGAGAATCAAAATGTCTAATGTCGAGCCCTGACCCCGATTGTTCGATTGTTGAAATAAAGATGTGTTTGCACTAAGATAGAGCGGGCTGAAAATGGCAGAACAAAACACACCTTTTTTTTTAACGGAGGCAATCAAATGAAAATGCTTATCGGCGAGAAATGGGTTGATAAGGACGAAAAGATTGATGTCTGCAATCCCTATAACAATGAACTCATCGATACCGTTCCTTCAGGGGAGAAGGCTGATGTGGAGGCGGCGTTTCAAGCCGCGGAGGAAGGATTTGAAATCAACCGCATGCTTTCAGTCCATGAACGCATCTCCATCCTTTATAAGACTTCAGAAATTTTAAAGGAGCGCCAGGAAGATTTCGCGAAGACAATCGCGTCCGAAGGGAGTAAAACCATAAAAGAAGCTCGAAAAGAGGCCAGCCGCTGCATTGATACGATTACGATTTCTGCCGAGGAGGCGCGGCGGGTCGTAGGAGAAACTATTCCTTTTGACAGCCGCGAAGGTTCAGAGAACAGACTGGGTTATTACTACCGTTTTCCAATCGGGATCATTGTTGCCATCACACCGTTCAATGACCCGTTGAATCTTGTGGCGCATAAGATCGGCCCCGCCATTGCTGGAGGAAATTCTGTGGTTCTCAAGCCGGCAACAGTTACTCCTCTTTCGGCGTTAAAGCTGGGAGAGGCTTTTATCGAGGCCGGCCTTCCCTGGAAAATTTTGAATATCGTGACCGGAAAAGCCTCCAAGATCGGAGACGCTCTGGTGACTGATCCGCGGGGGAGGATGATCTCTTTCACTGGAGGGACCGAGGCTGGACTGGATATTACCAAGAAGGCAGGTTTAAAGAAGATAGGAATGGAGTTGGGGTCGAACTCGCCAGTGATCGTCATGGATGATGCGGACCTTTCGCAGGCGGTGGAGCTTTCTGTGTCCGGTGCATTCTGGGCTGTCGGGCAGAACTGTATAGGTGTGCAGCGGATTTATATCCATGAAACGGTTTATGATGAATTCGAGAAGATGTTCGTCGAGCAGACGAAGAAAATAAAGGTCGGCTTCCAACTCGATGAGGATACGGACATGGGGCCAATGATCACTGAAGAGGAAGCGGCTCGGGTAGAGGAATGGGTCAAAGAAGCCAGGAAAGCGGGAGCAGAGCTTTTAACCGGAGGAAACCGCGAGGGCACTCTTTTTGAGCCCACAGTGTTCAGGAACATGCCCGACACAGCCAAGCTGAACTGTGAGGAAGTTTTTGGACCAGTGGTCAATCTGTATAAAGTTTCCACATTGGATGAAGCCATCAAATTGGCCAACAGTGTGATATACGGGCTGCATGGAGCCATATTTACCCGCTCCTTGGATAATGCCTTTAAAGCTATCAAAGAGCTCGATGTCGGCGGAGTGATGGTCAATGATTCCACAGACTACCGAATCGACATGATGCCCTTCGGCGGCGTGAAGTGGAGCGGCCTCGGCCGGGAGGGGATAAAATTCGCCCTTCTTGAGATGACAGAGCCCAAAGTTGTCTGCTTTAATCTGTAGATGATAATGCGGGAGACATAACGGTGAGTCAAAAAAGAATCTTTTCTTTATCTCTCTTCTTTCCTCTGGCGATCTGCCTTTTGTGTTTGAGCTGCGGGAAAAAGGAAGAGAGCGGTGTCCAACAAGAGAGTGCCAAAAAAATTCAAATAGCTGTCATTCCCAAGGGAACGACCCATGAGTTCTGGAAGTCCATTCATGCCGGCGCAGTCAAAGCTTCAAGAGAGCTCGGAGTGGATGTCATCTGGAAAGGCCCTCAAAAAGAAGATGACCGGGCCCAACAAATTATGGTTGTGGAGGACTTTATCAACCGAGGAGTGGACGGAATAGTCCTTGCGCCCCTGGATGACCGGGCCTTGTGCCGGCCTGTCCAGGATGCGGTCAGAGAGAATATTCAGGTGGTGATCATCGATTCCGCACTCCAGGGAGAGGATTATATCAGTTTTGTGGCCACGGACAATACCAAGGGCGGCGTGATCGCCGCCAAAAGGATGGGCGAGCTGCTCGGAGGAAAAGGCGATATTTTTCTCATCCGTTATCAGGAAGGCTCGGCCAGCACGACGAAACGGGAAAACGGGTTTCTGGACACCATCACTTCTGAATTCCCGGATATTTCACTCCTCGTTCAGGATCAGCATACTGGCGCGACCACAGAAACAGCTTACCAGTTGGCTGAGAACCTCCTTGGACGGTTTCCGGAAGTCGATGGCATTTTTTGCCCGAATGAATCGAGCACTTTTGGAACCCTCAGAGCACTCCAGGAATCAGGATTAGCCGGCAAAGTTAAATTTGTCGGTTTTGACAGCAGTCCGAAGCTGATCAAGGCCCTCAGAGAGGGACATATCCATGGTCTTGTGCTCCAGAATCCGATGAAGATGGGGTATCTCGGAGTCGTGCAGATGACTCTTCATTTGAAAGGCCGGAAAATTGAAAATCGGATTGATACGGGAGTCTATCTGGCCACACGGGAAAACATGGAAGACCCTGAAATCAAGAACCTTCTTGAGCCTGATTTTTCGGCTTATCTGAATCGATGACTCAGAATCAGACTTCTCCGCTAATCCTCCAGATGAAAAATATCGTCAAGAATTTTGGGGCCACCCGTGCCGTGGATGATGTCGATTTTGAGCTGAAAAAGGGGGAAGTTCATGCCTTGATCGGTGAGAACGGCGCAGGCAAAAGCACCCTGGTCAAGATACTGAGCGGAGCCCTCAAAGCCGATAAAGGGAACATGTTTTTGGGGGATGCACCCTACTTTCCTTCGAACCCTCTGGATGGCAGGCGGAGAGGGGTTTCGATGATCTACCAGGAACTCAACCTGGCTCCTCATCTCACTGTTGAAGAGAATATCATGCTCGGAAAAGAGTTCCATTCCTTGGGTTTTGTGCGGCAGAAGGGAATGAAGGCAGAAGTGAAGGAGGCTTTGGAATTCGTCAACCATCCTGAGATTTCCCTGGATGTCCCGGTGAAAAAGCTGAGTATCGGAGCAAGACAGGTTGTGGAAATAACCAGGGCTTTGATGGGCAGAGCCACAGTCCTCGTCATGGACGAGCCAACGAGCTCACTTTCTCAGGAGGACAGCGCCCTTCTTTTCCAGATTATCGGAAGACTCAAGAGGCAGGGAGTGAGCGTTATCTATATCAGCCATTTCCTTGAAGAAGTCCAGGAAGTTGCGGACAGTTTCACCGTGCTGAGAGACGGAAAAAAGGTGGGCTCCGGTAAAATCAAAAATATTTCACTCGAGGAGCTCATCCGGATGATGGTCGGGCAGAAGATTGATGAGATGTTTCCTCGGATAGAGCATGAGGTCGGTGAGGAGCTGCTCAAGCTGAAGAGATTAAAAGGAATAAATATGCAGGCTGAAGTGAACCTCAGCTTGCACCGCGGTGAGATTGTCGGGCTGGCAGGCTTGATTGGGGCAGGGAGGACAGAGTTAATCAGGACGATATTTGGTTTGGACGCAGTCGCGAAAGGTTTTATCAAAATTGCCTATCTATCAACTTCCAAAGGGTCTCCTTCGCAGAGGATTCGCCAGGGTATGGGATATCTCAGCGAAGACAGACAAGGTGAGGGGTTGGCCCTCTCCCGCTCTTTAGCGGACAATCTGACCCTCAGTCATTTTTCTCCGTACAGCCGTCTGGGCTTTATCGCGTTAAAAAAAAGAAAAACAGCCGTGCACGAGTGGATCCAGAGGATGAAGATTAAAGCTCGAGGTCCGGATCAGTTGGTTTTAGGTCTGTCCGGAGGGAATCAACAGAAAGTGGCCCTGGCCCGGTTGCTCCACCAGGAAGCGGATATATTGCTTTTGGATGAACCAACCCGGGGAATCGATGTGGCCAGCAAATCCCAGATTTACGAATGGATAGGAGAGCTGGCATCCAAGGGGAAAATGATTCTTTTTGTCAGCTCCTATTTTCCCGAGTTGATTGGTATCTGTGACAGAATCGCTGTATTCCACCGCGGACAGTTAGTGGATATCCGGCCCTATTCCCTGTGGACAGCGCAGGGGATAATGGCGGCAGCCACTACAGGAAAGGCGGTTGAGCAATGAGAAAGAAGACGGTTCAGTTTTCGTTTGTGAAAGAGAAAACTCGCATTCAGTATCTCATCAGCTGGCTGGCACCGTTTTTGGGATTGATTCTGGTCCTGGTGATATTCTCTTTAATGCCTGAAGTGCAGGATAGGTTCCTGCGGGTTTCTAACTTCAAGAGCGTCGCCACGCAGTCCGTGATTGTGGCTCTGGGAGCGTTGGGCATGACTCTGATCATCATCAGCGGCGGAATCGACCTCTCCGCGGCCTCAAACATCGCTCTTTCCAGCGTCATCGTCGCCTTTTCCATCAATGTTGGCATCCCTCCGGTTGTGGCCATTGTGTTTGGGGTTTTAACTGGTGGTCTTGTTGGGTTTGTCAACGGGAGTCTGATCACTTCATTGAGGCTGGTCCCGTTCATTGTCACGCTGGGTATGCTGGGGATTGCCAGAGGAGTAGCCAAGTGGATTGCCGGCAATCAGAAGATCGATGCACCTCTCACCTGGGTCAACGACCTCATGGCCAGGCACCCCCAACCCTCCTGGCTATTGATGGCCCCCGGAATCTGGCTGATGATTCTCCTGGCCGTGATTATGGCTGTCGTCCTGCGGTACACAGTGTTTGGAAGGCATGTTTTTGCCGTGGGTTCGAATGAAGCCACAGCCCGGCTCTGCGGTATCCGGACGAACAGGACGAAAATCGTTATCTATTCTATCTCCGGTCTTTTCTGCGGGTTGAGCGGGGTTATGCAGTTTTCGAGGCTGACGGTCGGTGATCCAACCGTGGCCGTCGGTCTGGAACTGGATATTATTGCGGCTGTGGTCATTGGCGGAGGAAGTCTGAGTGGAGGGGAGGGGAGCATCCTTGGGTCTATGGTGGGAGTGTTCATCATGTCCTTTCTCCGGAACGGAAGCACGATGATGGGATGGCCCAACTACATCCAGGAGATCATCATCGGAGCGATCATTGTCGTGGCTGTCAGCCTCGACCAGCTCCGCCACCGCGGAGAATAAAACGCGACACCTATAGAGATTTGAGGGCCTGTTCGAGGTCGGCGATGATGTCGTTCGGGTTTTCAGCGCCCACACAAAGCCTTATCATCTGAGGCGGAACATCGGCATTTGCCCGAGCTTCTTCACCCTGCTGCAGGTGAGTGGAGATGGCGGGAATGGTGGCGATGCTTTTGATGCGGCCTAGGTCACCTGCCCTCATGATGAGCTTGAATCCATCGAAGACTTTCCTCGCGTTTTGAGGAGGGCCGTCCACTCGAAAACTGAGCAGGTGTCCATAGCGGTTAATCTCATTGCCTTTGCCATCGTCAGAATCCACGAGCTTCATGTATTTTTTAGCCAGGGGATGATAATGGAAACTTTCCAGTCCGAGATAATCGACCTGATAGACACGGGGGTGCTGGCGGAGGAATTCGGCCACTCTCTCTGAATTCTGACTCAATAAGTCCATCCTGGAACGGAGCGTCCGCAGGTCGTTTAAAGCGAGAAAGGCGTTCATTGGAGATGCGGCAGGCCCGGTATCCCGGAAGGGAAGGAACTTGGCATACTCGGCAAAACTTTCTTTGAAAAGAGGGTTGTCATTTTTTATCTTTGTGACGATGGGTTTTCGACTGATCAACGCCCCACCCATTGCCAGTCCGCTAGCGGTTATGGTTTTCGTCAGAGAGTGGATAACGATGTCCGCTTCGTAGGCAAAGGGACGCATCAACGCGGGAGTGGCGCAGGTGGAATCGATGATGAAAGGAATGTCCCAGGAATGGGCCAGGTCGGCGAGGGCTTTGACATCGCAGAAAGACAGTTGCGGATTGCTGGGAGCTTCGGAGAACAGAAAGCGGGTGTTTTCGTCGATTTTCGCCTCCCATTCCTTTTTGTCTTCGGGATGGTGAACCCAGCGCACTTCTATGTCTCTCTCCTGCATCTTTCTCACGGAAAAATGCTGGAAAGTGCCGCCGTAAATCTGGATGGAGGAGACGAAGTTTATTTTTTCAGGTCCCTCCTTCTGCTTGACTAAAAAACAATCCACTGCCAGCATCAAAGCGGACATTCCAGAGGCAGTCACTAGGCACGATGTGTCGCAGCCAGTCTGGTATCCTTCAAGTAAAGCCAGAGCCCATTCCAGGTAATAGGTGGTCGGGTTGGCGAAGCGAGTGTAGCACCAGGTGGGGATCAAGTAGGCGAGCGCGGCTTCCAACTCGTCTGAGTCCCGGTAGGCTTGAGCCGTGGATAGAAAAAGGGGTTCGATCACAGAGCCTTGATTCAGGTTTAAGGCTTCCTCGATAGTGTAGAGACCGTGAACGGCTATGGTGTCAAACTTGAATTTTTTGACACGCTCCAGAGACTCCTTTTTTCGATTTAAAAGTTTTTCGGCTTCCTTGATGTATTTCTTTACACCCGGACTGTACTCTGGCTCATCACTCATGGATCTTCTCCTCAATGAGTCAAATGTGTTATGTCTTTTTTTTGGCGCGGTATTTTTTGATAACAGAACTCAGTCTTCTGACTCCTTCGACAATTTCCTCTTTTGTGGGGAAAGAGAAATTAATCCTCATGGCATTGTATTTTTTGAATCCTTCCGGATAGAAGACCTCTCCTGGGACGAAGGCGACCTCCTCTTCGATGGCCATGTAAAAAAGGTCGAGGGTGTTTATCTCCTCAGGCACTGTTATCCACAGGAACAATCCGCCCTCGGGTTTTGTCCACTTGACATCCATATCCTCGGGAAAATTGTCTTCCATGGCTTTTAGAAAAAAATTCAATTTTTCTGAATAATACTTCCTTGTCTTCTGGAAATGAGCATCCAAATCATACTCCTGGAGAAATGTCCTGCAGATATTCTGATTCAACTTGGGTGTGTTAAGGATGTTGGCCCCTTTTATAAAGGCAAATTTTTGTATGACCTCAGGCGGACCGATATTAAATCCAACTCGAATTCCGGGACAGAGGATTTTAGAAAAAGTGTACAAACCGATCACATTGCCTTGATTCTTATCCAGTGAATAGATTGAAGGGAGGTGTTCACCTCTGTATCTCAATTCTCTGTAAGGGCTGTCTTCGACTACGGGAATCTCAAACTTTTTGCCCAATTCAAGAAGTGCGAGTCTTTTCTCAAGGCTGGTCGTGATTCCGGAGGGATTCTGAAAATCCGGGATAACATAGATGAATTTCGGCTTTTTCCCCTTTTTATCAATATAATCCTCGATTTCTGCCCTCAATCCATTCACGTCTGTTCCATCCTCTTCAATGTCTTTGGCCAAGTATTGGGTGTCTTCAAGCTCAAATGCAGCCAGGGCTCCTCCGAACGTGGGCAGGTCTATGACGATGGCATCTTGGGGATTGAGGAACAATCTTCCAACCAGGTCCAGGCCGTGCTGTCCGGAGGTAGTGATCATGATGTTTTCCGGTCCGATATGGATATCGTCTTTTTTAAGATAGTCTATTATGGTCTCCATCAGGTCCTTTTCTCCTGGAATGGGAGTGTATTGAAGCACATGCGTCCAATCCTCTTTGAGGGACTTTTCTGTCGCTTCCTTCACTATATCTAAGGGAAAGACATCGCTGCTGGGCAAACCTCCGGCAAAAGAGATGACATTGGGATCGCTCAAGTAACTGAGCATCTTTCCGATGGCGTACCCCTCGAAATCCTTCATTATGTCAGAGAATAATGATTTCATGTTTGACCTCAATAAGTTTTATTTTATGCCATTCGTGTCTTTAGACAGCTTAATCTTTTATTGCTTTGTAGCGTGTGGGATCGTCAAAGACATCGATCACAAAGACCTTTGTGAGGAAGGTCGCTGAATGCACGATTCCCGCGGGGATGAAGTACCAGTCGCCTTTTCGGTAGACCTTTGTTTCGCCTCCGATCATTAACTTCATCTCTCCATCGATCACCATCCCCCACTGGGCACAGTGGGAGTGGGGAGGTACGACTCCGACAGGTTCAATGTCGAAAAAAACGACCTGTTTATCGGAGCTCTGAAGAATCCATGCTCTGACTCCCTCAAAAGGGATGTCAGCCTCTGGAAGTCCTCTTATTATCTCAGGATAAGGGGTGCCTTCCCATTCATTTTGATTTTTTTTCATGAAATCTTTCCTTTCCAAAAGATGTCGAAGTTGGCTGCCTTCTTATCAGATCAGGTTCCTTATTCTGATCAATTCGTTCACTGTTGACTTCCCAGATACTCTCTGATTTCATTCAATAAGAGAGCAATCCAATTTTAGTACAAAGCCTTTATATATCCCCCGTCCACCTGGAGGGCTATTCCGGTTATGTAGCCTGCCCCTTTGGAAGCGAGGAAAGCGACAGCCTGGGCCACTTCCTCCGGAGTTCCCAGCCTTCCTGCGGGGACGATCTTTTCAATATTTCCGTAGAAGTCTTTGACCGTGCCTTTTCCGCTCTCTTCGAAGGATTTGGCCAGCTCTTCTACTCTTTCCGTTTTCGTGTACCCCGGACAGACCGAGTTCACAGTGATTTCAAAGGGAGCCAGCTGATTGGAGAGGGATTTTGAAAATCCCAGGACCCCTGCTCTGGAAGTGTTGGAGAGGATCAAGTTATCGATGGGTTGCTTGGCCGAGATAGAAGTCATGTTGATGATTCGGCCCCATTTCTGCTTCTTCATATGGGGCATGACTTCATAGCAGAGGTTAATCGTGCTCAAAAGGTTGAGCTCCAGGGCTTGCTGGTAATCATCCACTGTAAATTCATCCGGCATTCCCGAGGGAGGACCTCCAGCATTACAGACCAGGATGTCTATCGTTCCGAATTCTTTGATTACTTCTTTGACCATTTTGTGCGTCTGATCTCGGTTCGTGATATCAACCGTGAAAGCCTTGACCACGCCTCCCGTTTCGGCAGCTATTTCATCCCTGGTTTTGAGCAGCCTGTCCTTGTTCCTTGCGCAGATCGCAACAGCTGCTCCTTCCCGAGAGAGTTGAAAAGCGATGGCTTTCCCCAGTCCTTGGCTCGAGGCGGCCACAAGGGCGACTTTATCCTTGATACCTAGATCCATCGTTTTTCTCCTGCTAAACCCGAGTCTTTATCTTTAATCTCTGTATGAAACCCGGGCGAATATGGTCTCGTGCCCCCTTCTCATTATTTCCTTGGCGTCCTTGTCGCACCTGATGCACTTATGGTAGATGACGTCGCCGATTTTTTCAGCAAGTTCGTTTCTCTCCTCATCGGAGAGGAAGTAAGCCTCCATGGTGTCATAGGGCCGTGATTCGCCGTCGCTTTCATACTTGATGGTTACATTCCGTCCAGCTCCGAGGACCTTAAAGGCGCTTTCGGTCCAGTTGAAGTCGGCCATGCCCAAGTCGGGATTGATTCGAAGGTGAGCGGCGAGAGAAACAGACAGGCCAGAGGCCTGGATCTCATCAAAGCACTGGATGAAGGTTTCTGCGGTGGCGGCGTTTCCGATGTTGATCTCATATATCGGAGTCGTGCCATCGTCTCGGAGGTATTCTTTAAAAATGTTGAGCAGCATCCGGAGCTGGATGGCGTTCTGAGTGGAGAGAAGCATGGATATTTTAAAAGAGAGATTGGGGATTTCCCGAGCATAGTAGCAGGCAGCGACAATAGTTGACCAGCTCGGATTAAGGAAGAAGTTCGCCCCGGTGGTCAGGGTAGCCCGCGTGATTCCGTCAAGGTAGATGAGATGATTGTTGTTTCCGACCTCAACACCCCCAAGGTTGCCGTAGGCTGTCCCCATGTTCTTAAGGATGATTTGGCTCAATCCGTTTCCCAGATCCCTTCTCTCAAATTTCTCGCCGGTGACCTTCTCCATTCTGGCGAAACGTTCTTCTGGTAGAGGAGTTCCGACGAGGTTTGTGGTGCAGAACTTGCTGGCTCCTATAATATTTTCAGCCAGGGCGAGAGTGGCCAGTAGGTCACCACTGTAGACGTAGTTCTCGGTCAAGCCCACGACCGATATCATCTCGGTCGGGAAGAGAACATCCCCGTTCTCCGCAATCCTTTTTATACAGTCAAAAGTGGGGCGGGCGCCTTGAAATCCGGAGACCTGAGTGGTGCAGATTCCTCCCCTGGTCACTGATATTTGATCTGTCTCGATGAAGTCTTCGACTTTGGCAAATTTTTTGACATATTCTTCTGCCTTTTTCAACATATCTCCGAATCCTTTTTCCTCAGCGATACTTTTCCGGTTCTCGTAGTCCCTCATCGATTCAATTTTCCGGGAAATTTCTTTGGCCCCTCCGTAGGATTCCAGTAAGGCATCCATTGCCTTGAGGTCTTTGTCGCCTAAAAGTTTAAAGTGCATACCTTCTTCTCCTTAATGGATCTTTTGTCTCTCCATAAGATACTGACTTAAGTTTACTTTACCTGAGTTATTGCCAATTTTTTTCTATTTTGATAAGTGCCGGTGAACAGCCAGCATGTCTGTGAGGATGGAGTATCCGGTCTCGATTTTCCCGGCACCGGGACCTTGAATCGTGACTTTACCCAGCAAATCCAGGTCGAATGTGAGAGCATTATTCGCACCCATGATACCAGAAAGAGGATCAGAGAGGGGGAGTTTCTGTGGAGCGACGCTGGCTTCAATCCGACCGTTCTCTTTCCTGGTCGAAGCGATGAGCTTGTACCGGCATCCTTCTTTTTTAGCTTCCAGGATTTTCTCCTTGGAGATGGATGTGATTCCTTCCCTCTTTGCGTCAGAAGGTCTGATGTTCCCTTCGAGAAGGACATTAGAAAGGATAACGATTTTAGCCAGCGCATCGTATCCTTCCACATCCGCGGTCGGGTCAGCTTCCGCATAGCCCAATTCTTGGGCCAATTTGAGTGCGTCTTCATAATCCATCCCCTCTTCTTCCATTTTTGACAGGATGAAATTAGTGGTTCCGTTGAGGATTCCTTTTATCTCCTTAATCGTATTCCCGGCAAAGCCGTGCTCGAACAGGTTGAACACGGGTGTGCCGCTCATGACTGTTCCTTCAATCCTGAAGTACACATTGTTCTCTTCTGCCAATTTTTTCAATTCATCATAGAACAGAGCCGCCGGTCCCTTGTTAGACGTGACGACATGCTTCCCCGTTTGCAGGGCTTTTTTGATGTGGCTTGTGGCCGGCTCGGCTGTCTGGATATCCGTGTATGTCAATTCTGCGATTATATCTGCGTCGCACTTTTCGATGACCTGCAAAGCATCCATCTGATCGGCTTCATTGGGCTTTCCCGCGAGATACTCTCCGATGTTCTTCCCCTGCTCCAACAGGTGCAGAATTTTTTCTGTGTTGATCCCTTCAGGAAGGAGAAGGGAGCCTTTCAGTTTATCGCTGATAGCGACGACTTGGGCTTCAAAATCAAATTCGATTTTTAAATATTCCTTCTTCTTTAAAAGGATTTCCAGGAGGCCTTGCCCCACTGTGCCGCAGCCGATAAGTCCAATTTTGTGAATCATTCGATTGCCCTCCTCGCAGGTGAGTTTAATCCTTGAGATTTATAAGTCATTTTGTCGTGCAGGAATAGTACATGGAGTGAATACATCCAAGCTAAAGTATGATTTTGGATAAGAGAATATATCATATCCATTTGAGAAAGTAAAAGTTGTGAAGAAGAGGAGACGTCTGGTTGCATGAAGAAAAGGATTGCATCTTTAACGTGATTGGGCTCAAAAGGACTGAAGAGAACACACCTGCCTCTTCAACCGGAGATAATTTTGCATAAGTTTTTAAATTTTCTCTGTAGGCGACGGAGCCGTATTGATTGCGAAACCAATAAGATTGCTTAAGAGATAAAAAACAGTACGAAATTTTACTCTCTGCTTGATTGCTTTCCTTCCCGAAGTTTTCGGAGGGAATGGAAGGGTAGTGAAAAAATTTCACTACCCTTCTTTCTTTTAAAGAATTTCGTATTTACTTCTTAACCTGTCCTTCGACCCATTCTGTGGTGACACTCTTGGGTCGTTCAATAGCCAGTCCGAGAGCCCTGTCCCAGATCAGTGAAGAAAGAACGCCGATCGCACGGGATGCTCCGAAGAAGACCGTGTAGAAGTCATACTCTGTGACACCGTAGTGGAGGAGCAGACATCCGGAATGGGCATCGACGTTGGGCCATGGATTTTTCGCTTTGCCGTGCTCTTTAAGAATATCAGGTGCAACTTCGTAGATGGCACTAACGACTTTGAAGATTTCATCGTCGGGAAGGTGTTTGAGTGCAAATTCTCTCTGAGCCATGTAGCGGGGGTCGGTTTGACGGAGAACAGCATGCCCGTATCCAGGAATGACCTTTCCTGCTTTCAAAGTGTCCCACAGATATTTGACTAACTCGTCTTTTGTGGGGACTCCTCCCAAATCTTCCTTCACTTCCATGATCCAGCGGAGGACTTCCTGGTTGGCCAGGCCGTGGAGAGGACCGGCTAACCCGTTCATTCCAGCGGACAGCGAATAATACGCGTCTGAGAGAGCAGATCCAACGAGGTGTGTGGTGTGAGCCGAGACGTTTCCACCTTCATGGTCGCTGTGGATGACGAGATAGAGGCGCATGAGCTCCTTAAACTTTTCATCTTGGACTCCGATCATGTGGGCGAAATTTCCACCCCAGTCCAGGTTGGGATCAGCGGGGATATGATCGTCGTTCTTGTAGCTTCGACGGTAGATGTAGGAAGCGATCAAGGGGAGCTTGGCCAGCAGGTTCATGACGTCTTCGAACATGGGATCCCAGTATTCCATCTTGCTCATTCCCTCTCTGTATTGCTTGGAGAAGAGGGATTCTTTCTGGAGAGCGAGGATGCCCTGGGAGAACTGAGTCATAGGATGAGTGTCTTTGGGGATAGTTTTGAGGATGTCGATTACGTAGTCGGGAAGAGGACTGCGTTTCCGCCATTCTTCGGTGATTGCTTTAACATCGTCCTCGGTAGGCAGCTCACCAGTCAGAAGGAGATAGAAGATTCCTTCGGGAAGAGGTTCTTCTCCACCCGAAGCCTTGGGTAATTTTTCACGGAGCTGGGGGATGTTGAAACCGCGGAAACGGATACCTTCCATCGGGTCGAGAGCGGATGTCTCTGTCACCATGCATTTCACTCCGCGCATTCCTCCGTAAGCTTGAGCAACAGTAACATCAGAAATCTTCGAATCGCCGTATTCTTTGAGCATCGTTTTGACTGTGTCACGCATAGGCTCGAGCTTAGAAGCGAATTTTTCCTTTAATGAAGCCATTGAGAAAACCTCCTTTATAGGTTTGAGATAATTATTTCCCTTAAGAGAGAAATAAAAATATAACACTGTCACAAAAACCTGTCAATTTTAAAAGATATATTTTATGAAAATATTTTTGAATAAGTTAGATTGGAGAGTCGTATTTATTTATGCATTTAATCATCTCTTATTGACTTTTGCTTTTCGAAATAGTTTATTATTGAGGACATATCTTTTTTGACATTTTATATAAGTAGGAGAAAAAGATGGGACTTGGATTGATTGTTGTTCTGGTTGCCTTCGGCTTGGCCGTGATATTTGTCATCGGCGTCTATAACAGACTGGTGACCTTGCGGAACAGGTGCGATAATTCCTGGGCGCAGGTGGATGTCCAGCTGAGGCGGAGGTATGACCTCATCCCGAATTTGGTGGAAACGGTCAAAGGCTACGCCAAGCATGAAAGAGAGGTCTTTCAGAAGGTGACAGAAGCGCGTTCCCAGGCTATTAACGCGGGAACAGTCAAAGACCAGGGCGCCGCAGAAAACATGCTGAGCGGGGCGTTGAAATCTCTCTTTGCCGTGGTCGAGAATTATCCTGACCTGAAAGCCAACCAGAATTTTCTGATGCTTCAGGAGGAGCTGGCCGGTACAGAGGGAAAGATCGCTTATTCCCGGCAGTTCTACAATGACAATGTCATGCAGTTCAACCTCAAACAGCAGGTTTTCCCGTCCAACATCATCGCCAGTATGTTCAATTTCAAGGAGAAAGAGTACTTCGAGATCGAAGAGCCGGAAGCCAGAGAGCCTGTTGAGGTGAAGTTTTAGTCCTTCCGTTTATCTGAACGCAAGCTATGTAAAATTCTGCATGAGTATCCGATGTACGAACAAATCGCCAGCAATAAGAGAAAATCCTTTTTTCTCATCCTTTTTTTTCTTGGTTTGATATTTGCACTGGCCTGGCTTTTTGGCGAACTGACCAATCTGGGTCCTCATGGATTGACCCTGGCTGTTGTCATTGCTGTGGTTATGACATTCGGCAGTTATTACTCGAGCGATAAAATCGTTCTGGCGATAAGCCGTGCCCGACCCGTAGAAAAAAAAGACTATCCCTATCTCTATAATGTTGTGGAGGGCTTGGCTATTGCCGCGGGATTGCCCAAGCCGCGTTGCTACATCATCGATGATACAGCGCCCAATGCCTTTGCCTCGGGCCGGAATCCCAAAAATTCTGTGATCGTGGTCACGTCAGGCCTGCTTGAGAAGCTGAACCGGGCAGAGCTTGAAGGGGTGATCGCGCATGAGATGGCGCACATCAAGAATTATGATATTCTTGTGCAGACTTTGGCTGTTGTCATGGTCGGTATCGTTGTTCTTCTGAGCGATTGGATCCTCCGAACTTTTCTGTGGGGAGGAAGAAGACGAAGCAGCAAAGATGGGGGAAATGTCGGTGCGATCATTGTGGTCGTGGGACTCATCCTTGCCATATTTTCTCCGTTCATCGCCCAGCTTATCCGACTGGCCGTCTCGCGGAAAAGAGAATTTCTGGCCGATGCGAACGGTGCTTTCCTCACGCGCTATCCACCTGGCCTCGCTTCTGCCCTCAAGAAGCTGGATGCTGACAGGGAGCCTCTTGAGGCGGCCAACAAAGCGACTGCGCATCTCTACATCGTGAATCCCCTCAAGGATATCAAGGGAACGGTGAACAAACTCTTCAGCACTCACCCCCCCATCAAAGAAAGAGTAGCCGCTCTGGAAAAGATGTGAGATTCAGGATCGGAAATCTTGATCAGATGATGGAAGGTGATGACAATTCTGAGAGAATGAGTTTTGGAGTGGAGAAAAATTTGAATTAAGAGAGCTCATGGATGGAGTTGAGCCTACCGTAAAACCTAAAAAAGTCAGCTAAAATAAGACATAATCGGGCATAAAAGGACAAAACAGGAGACCGACCAGTTTTAAATAAGTATTTTCAATGCTCATTTTATACTCAATAAATCATGGTTGATAACTTCATATTGAGATGATATTTAATAATCAAGATTTGATCATCCGGTTAATTGATAGCCACTCATGTTTTTTTCCTGCGCCCTCAAACCTGGGAGGAGGGGCTTTAAGAAATAGATAAATTTTAAAAATAGAATAGAGGAAAAGAAAAATTTAAATAGGGGTTGAAAGTGAAAGCTATCTTTCTACAAAATTGTGACTTATGGTGGATGAACACATGTCCAAATGAAGATCTTAAAAAACTTCATAAAAAGATGACTTTAAAAAAAGACAAATTTAAATGTCTTAAGGGATATAAATTGAAAAGACTTAATAAAATTTGCTCGAGATGTAGACATGCTCTTCAGATTTATGAAGAAAAATGCCCTGTTTGCGAGACTAATAATATTTCAAAACCGGTATTCGATATAAATAGTACAGCTTCGATAGATATATACTTCTACAAGTGCTCAATATGCAATAGAAATCTTTATTCTACTTTAAACTTTTATTGAGTTTTATGACTGGAAGGATAGAGGCGAGCACAGCCCGAAGGCCCCCGGGATACGACATAATCGGAAATAAAAGGACAATATAAGACATTTGGTCGGTGAGCATTGAAATCACGATCGATTTGGCATACTTTCAAAATAAGCATGGCCAGCCCTCTCTCTCGTACTTTCTTTTTCCCTAAAGGGTTTCACTTCCAGGGAGAGGGCTGGTTTATTAAAAGATAGACGAATAAGAGGAGTGAAGAAAATATCGACAGGGGGGGGTGATGTAAAGGAGAAGATTTGGAAGAGAGAGCGCAAAGTTTAATGTATGCCTGTAGGAACTGGGATACTGAAAAATGCCATCGCGAAGTCAGCAAATGGAAATCTATGGAAGGATTGAGAGATAACGAAGGAATCATATTGAGCGCGAGAAAAGAAGAAGTTGATGAAATATGCCGAAACTGTCCGTCCCTGAAACTAAGATAAGCAGAGCCACAAAGAACTGCCTTTATAAGGAAATGAAAGTTTGGGGGGAGAACTCGCTAAAAAGGAGAAGAGATGCAAGAAGAAATAATATGTTCTGAGTGTGGCAGCTCAGATATAAAGGAAAAAACACGAAAAGCAGTTGTGGGATCTGGGCGTGGTCCACTTGGCCAGGATTATCCGCCAGAAGAAGATTATACTTTTTTTGAATGCTTAAATTGCGGACATGAATTCGATGAGAGTGATTTAGTGGAAGATGAATAAGAAAAATAACCCACGGATTGACGCCTCATAAGAGAGATGAACGAGGGGGAGGGAGATTCTCAGGAGAGGAGGAAAAGATGAAAAGCTTAATGGATGTATGTCGAAATTTTGGGGAGGAAGATTGTCATCCTGATATCAGCAAATGGAGATTAGCCAAAGAACTTGATGAAGGAAAAGAGATCCCGAAGCGACCAATAAAAAGAGATGCAGATAAGATATGTAATAATTGCAGAGCTCTTTCCTTTAAAGAATGCCCGAATTGTGAGAGTACAAATTTTTTTGTGAAATCTGATTTTGAAATTAAAAAGAAAGGAAAGAAAATAGAAAAGTTATCTTTCTATTGTGATAATTGCAAGAATGTTTTTAAAATTACTCGGCCGATTTAGTCATCGATCCTCAACCATACTGAGGGAGGGAAATTCTCAGGAAGTTGATCAGTTTTAAATAAGTATTTTCAATGCTCATTTTATACTCAATAAATCATGGTTGATGTCTTAATATCGAGATGATATTTAAATAATCAAGATTTGATCATCCGATTAATTGACAGCCCCTCATGCCTTCATGTTTTTTCCCTGCACTCTCAAACCTGGGAGGAGGGGCTTTAAGCAATACATAAATTTTAAAAATAGAGGCGAATGGGGACCAAGCCTCCCTGGATGGGGAAAAAAGGGGAAATAAGGGAAATAAAAGGACATTTCATTGAAAGACATTGAAAAGTTGGCTGGCTGGACATATTTTAAAAAATAGGGGTTTATCCAAAGCGCAGGCCCTCTCTCTCGTACCTTCTTTTCCCTATCTTATTCAGCTTCCGGGGAGAGGGCTGGCTATTGAAGAGGGGTAAAGGAAATTCTTATGGCAAGAAACAAGCCGAAAGAAATACTTGAGAGGTTAGGTGAAAAACCTATTCTAACAGCTTTTATATTGTTTATTATAATCTGGTTTCTTGTTTCAGGGGCTTCGATAAAAAGGGGAAAATCTTATAAAGGGGAATTTCTGGATAGTGTTTTAGTGGAGGCCCATGGATTATTATTTGATATTTTTATCTTTGGCATTCTCATAGTCTTCTTCAATAGAATAGGTGAAAGAAGACGTAATATTGCAAGATGGCAAGAAGAGATAGATGATTTTAGAGGCTGGGATGAGAAAGAAGCTACCTTTAGGATAGTAGGGAATATTAAGAGGCTAAATAGAAATGGTGAGATAAAAATAGATCTTTCATATTGTTATTTGAAAGGCGCCCTTTTAGGATTAATTAATCTTCAAGGTTCATTATTTTTGTATTCTGATTTAAGTGACTCTTCACTTGTTGGAACTAATCTTCAAAACGTTCATTGTCATGGAACAAATTTTAATGGTGCTTCCCTTGAGGATGCTAACCTTAAAGGAGCACATCTCAAGTGGACAGATCTTAGAGGAGTGGAAGATTTAACTATAGAACAACTTTCGAAAGTAAAAACATTATATCAAGCCAAATTCGACCAGAAGCTCGAGAAGCAAATAAAAGAAAAATATCCTCATCTTTTTGAGAAGCCAGGTTGGTTGAAAAAGGTCATGGAAAGGATGAAAGTGAGCCGAGCTGGGCCCGTAGGCCCCCTGGATCTGAAGGACGCTGAGCGGATTGACGCCTCGATAGAGAGACGATTAGAAATAAGAAAAAATCTCAGAAAGGAGGAAAAAAATGAATCATTCAAAGTTTGATTCAGAGATCAAGAATTTACAGAAAAGAAAGGAAAATATAAGGGCAGATTTGGAAAAGATTCGCGAAGAATTTATTAAATCAACTAAAGATTTTATTTTTAAATGGACTCAAGATAAAGTTAAAGACGAAGTAATATCTAAACCTGAGCTGGCAAAAAAAATTGGTTCAGAGAATCGTTTAACAATTAGTTAAATATAATTTCAATTTTACAATGGGGACTTCGACTAAGTATCCTAAGCAGCAAAAGGTCGATTCTCGCATCCTTAAAAAAATCGAGATTGCCTTGGAAGCAAAGGGTTGGAAACCCGTTCACTTAGGAAGAGCACTCGGGTTCTCTGATACCTGGTCTCATAATTTAATGAAAGGTAAAAGAGGTTTAGATATCAGCATGCTGATTCAGATAGCCGAAAAATTGGAAGTGGATCCATCCTCACTATTGCCAGACTCTTTGAAAGAAGGACCACCGAGAAGCTTTGAGGAATATATTGAATCCATAATGATGGATGTTTTTGAGAAGAAAATAATCCCTCTCATAAAAAAAGAATTCATAAAAAATAAAGAGTGAAGGTTAAATTAACTATTGTAACTTGTCCCGAATGCGGATTGCCTATGCTGGCCGGTGATGTTTATGATACGAAACTCTTTATCGCGGAGTGCGGGAACTGCGAGAAAGAGTACGAAGTCAGGCAGATAAAAAACGGCCTCGAGCCAGTAATTAAAGAAAAAAAAGTAAGTTAAAAAAGGGGGAATAAGATGAGATTTATCTGTTCTAATTGTGGCTATATGGGATGGCCGAAAACAATCACAAAAGGAAGCATCATAATAGAATTATTTCTATGGTTGTGTTTTATCATTCCCGGGCTTATTTATTCTCTTTGGAGATTAGCATCGCGATATAAAGCATGTCCTC
>CAZSGR010000015.1:25756-29845 GCA_964606185.1 uncultured Eubacteriales bacterium | reverse complement strand
GTCTAAAAGAATCTTTCCTTTATGCCCGATTGGGGAAATGAGGGAAGATTTTGAAATGTTAAATGTTAAGACGCGACCCCTTTCATTAAGACGCAACTCCTTTCACGCGATCCCTTTCACTCGACTTTTTTCACCTCTTTTGACTTAGGCAGAGTGAGATGCTATAAGTAGTAACTCCATGGCCAAAATGAATAAAAACACCTTTTGCCCTGAGGAAGCCACCTGCATTGTCAACCCCACCGCAGCCCGAAACAAGTGGAAGAGAAGGAAGAGACTCAGGGAATACATAAAGAAAAGCCTGCAGTGCGAGATCATCGATATCTATTTGGAAAAGGAAAACATCATTGAAACGGCCAGAAAAAAAAGTTTGGAGCGTAAAATCATAGTGGCTGCCGGTGGAGATGGAACCATCGCTCACATCATTCAAGGCGTCATCGATAGCGGAAGAGCCGATGAAACATGTCTCGGCATCATTACCTTCGGCAGTGGAAACGCTTTCCGAAAATCCCTTGGCATCCCGAAAAATGCGAAAAGAGCCTTAAAAACTATTTTTAAAGGGGAGCCAAGGAAGATCGATTTGATCGATATTGAGGGAAAAATGGCTGGTTTTGCCAGCATAGGCGCTACGGCCAGAGTGAGCCAGAAAAAACTTCAGCACAAAATTCATGGACTTCTCGGTCACCTCTTGGCTTCAAGGATTATGTTCAATTTACCCAGAAATAATTATGAAATCGATCTCTACGATGGAGTCACAGATAGTGGAGAGCATTTCAAAAAAAAATCATTGAATTTGCGCCTTTTTGAATGCGTCGTCGGAAAAACGAGGTACTTCGGTTACGGCTGGAAAGCCGCCCCTCAAGCCAGGATAGATGATGGGTATCTGGACATTACTCTCTTCGAAACAGGTTGGTTGATGTACCTCATCAGTTTTCCTCTCAACTTCCTTGGTCTTTTTCAGAGAAAACAAAAGCATTTCAAAGCGAAAAAACTCGTCATCCGGGGCGAGGACCTCCCGGTGCAGTATAACGGAGAATTTCTCGACCAAAAGGATGAAATCACTTTTAAGATACGCCAGCAAGCCCTGAAAATAATCAGCTAAAATAAGGGGTCAGGCCTCGACATTAGACATTCTATACTACAGGTGTTTTAAGGTCAGAGCTGGCTATCTACAGACTAAATATTTTATCAATAATATCCTTGGTTTTATCCGGGGTAAACTGAACGTGATTTTCAAAAATGGCTAATGTCGAGCCCTAACCGAAAGCATCTCCATTTCCGTGATGGATAAAACTAGTGTGGAGTCTCAGGAAAGATCAGGCTGGGTGTTGAGAAAACCGTATGCTCCGGCTTTTGGATTCAAAAAACACGCAGGTTTTTTCCCGGCGAGTAAAAACCTGCTCGGTTTCAGGCTCCGCTCTCCTCTCCTACGGAGAGGAACCGTGCCCGCTCCGCCTTCAAACGGTTTTTCTCACCCATAAGCCTTCGCAGAATAGGGGTGATGATTTCGCTGGGGCAAAGCCTGCGTGTTTTCGATGCACTCAGTCTGATCTATAGCACATCTTGTTATCACGGATTTGGAGATGCTTCCGTACTAATCCCGTTTGATTATTTCCTGGCTTTGGCCACAATTTCCTTCACGTCCTCAAGCATTGTTGGCGCATGGTACACAAAGCCGTCCTTAATCGTCCACTTGACCCCGCCTCTGCGAATCAGCTTGCCTTCTTTCAAATCCTGAACGCCCGTAGGGTAGAGATACTTGAAGTTTTCCAGCGGATTTTCATCCACAAGAATGATGTCGGCCATATAGCCCTGCCGGATCCGGCCCAGTTTATCTTCCATCCCCAAGACTCTGGCATTGTTGCCCGTGGCGTGCATGATGATATCGATCGGATGAAACCCGGCCTCTTGATGAAGTTCCAACTCCCGGATGAGGCTGAATCCATAAAGCATGTAGATGTACCCGGCATCCTCGCCAACGCCGACGACTCCGCCCATGTCGGCAAACCTCTGAACCGCCCGCATCCAGATCCTATAGTTCTCTTTCCAGAAAATCTCGTCAGTCGTGCTCCAGTTCCAGTGATAGGACCCGTGAAAGGCGGGATTGGGCATAAAGTATTTTTCCACAGCCGGATGGAGATATTCCTTGAACCAGGGTTGGCCCAGTGCGCGAAGCAGGTCACGGTTGGCCTCGTAGATGACAAAAGTCGGACACCAGGCCACTCCCTTCTCGACTAACGTCTGAAGCACTGTTGTGAGCTTCTCCGGATCAGCTTCCCGCCAGAGCCGGCCGGCATACCGGAAACGGTCAACTTCATTACTGTAATTGTACCAGTGGGGAAACTTCTGCGACCCGCGGAGAGCTGCATCCGGAACGCCGTACCAGTGTTCGATGGAAGTGACGCCAAAAGCCGCATCATCCCAGGCATCCGTTTCCTCCACTCCCACATGATGAGCTACTCTGAAACTCAGCTTGTGCGCCTCGTCCATGACAGCTTCCATGACATCGCGGTCCATTCCAAAAATCTTCACGCCGTCTCCACCTCGTTTTTTTATCTCCTGGACACTCCTCCTCCCCTCTTCAGGAGTTCTTCCCCCGGCCCTCATGTAAAGGAATATCCGGGGAGCGGCAATTAATCCTTCCTGGCTCTTTTTTCGCTCTTCGATGGTTTTTGCGGTATTGCTTCCCACATCCCGAACTGTGGTTATTCCGCAAGCGAGCCAGAGCTTGTACAGATATTCGAAAGGAAGGGGCTGGCCCGCACGGCTGTCATGGATATGGGCGTGCAGGTTGATGAGCCCTGGAAGAAGGTACATGCCCGTTCCGTCGATGACGTGTTCTTCCTTCTGATAGGGATTCCCTCTCCTGGCTGCCCCCCGGACAGACTGAATCCTGTTTCCCTCGATGATGACATCATTAGGCCCTGTGGGCGGGGTACCTTTTCCGTCGATAACGATAACATTCCTGATGACCAGCCTATCGTAACGTTTCCCGCTTTCCACGCCTTTCGTCTGCCCGCTCAGCCCTTGGAAGAGCATAAGGCAGAACAAAACAACCGATATGACTTTATAAGATTTTTTCACATTCTCCTCCTTCTAAGAGATTCATCTTTTTCACTCATAAAATCACACTTTCATGTGATGACAATCTCCATCTGACTTTTGTATATTCTCAGTGAAAAAAATGAGAGTCTATCCATTAATACTAAATATCACGGTCCGGGTCTATAAAAAAAAGGAAAAAAATGTTAGCCTTACTGGACATGATTAAAAGAAAAATTCCTCTTTCCTTTCTCCTTTTCTTTGTGGCCGGACACGTTTTTGTCTATTCATTCGGCATCGAGACTTTCGGGTATTATGAAAACCGGTTTTTTATACTGGGCAGCGGCAAATTGAGTTTACAAAATATCGGCAAAAATTTTTCCCTGGGTGATTACAACCGCCTCCGCCTTCAATTCAAGTCTTCGGTATCAGAGAACATCTCTTTGAATCTCGCGGTAGATCTTTTCACCTTCCACGGGATTATCCGCAGCCCTTTGGGAGTGTATGAAAATCCTGAACGATCAGATGCCACGTATACTCAGCTCGACAGAGCGTATATCGACCTGTACTTTCCTGGATTCGACATCACTGTCGGAAAACAGCGAGTCGCCATGGGCGTCTCCTATCTCTGGGCGCCGCTGGACCTGTTCAACAGGGTGAATATATTCGACCCCGCTGAGGAAAAGCCTGGAGTGAATGCCATCAAGGTTTATGTTCCCATCGGGAAAACAGCGAGCCTGACCGGAGTTTTTTCTCCAGAAGACAATTTTAACTCTTCAAAGTCTGGCCTCAGAGCACAAACCCAGTTTGCGGGCATTGATGCGGCTTTGACTCTTATCCATTGGGGCCTGCGAAACCAGACCATTTACGGCATAGACCTCCGCGGGGAAAACATTATCGGCTGGTGGGTGGAAGGAGGCTATTTTACATCTTCCACGGAGAAGAACATGAAACTTGTTGTCGGGTTCGATTACACTTTTCCCTTTAAAAGGGGCATCTACTGGCTCAATGAATTCTTCTATGATGAGAGCGGGGAAAAAGACAGCGCCC
>CAZSGR010000015.1:19304-25656 GCA_964606185.1 uncultured Eubacteriales bacterium | reverse complement strand
ATCTACTGGCTCAATGAATTCTTCTATGATGAGAGCGGGGAAAAAGACAGCGCCCAGTATGATTTCGACAGGCTTTTGACCGGGGAGAGCTTTACACTGGCTCGAGAATATTATTTTTCCTCTCTGCGGTTACCTTTATCTGGTTTTCTCTCCCTGAGCACAACGTATATCGGGAACTGGACAGATGGCTCATACATACTCAGTCCTGGTCTCAATTACGAGATCACTCAAAATGCCACCATAACGACCGGCATATTCTTTTTGATGGGTAAAGAGGGAGGAGAATTTAGCCAGGAAGGGGCAAATGATGTATTCTATATCTGGTTTAAAATAAATTTCTAACTATTGGAGCGCGAGATGTCTATAGCTAAACTCGAAAACATCCACAAAGTTTACCATATCGGAAAAATCGATTTCCCTGCCCTGAGAGGAATATCTTTCTCTGTCGAAGAAGGCGAATTTCTCTCGATTGCCGGCCCCTCGGGCTCGGGGAAAACCACTGTCCTCAACCTCATAGGCTGTTTGGATAAACCCAGCCGCGGAAATATCTTCCTGGATGACAAGGACATCACAGCCCTTCCCACCTCCAAGCTGGCGGATGTGAGACGGAAGAATATCGGATTCGTTTTTCAGACTTTCAACCTGATCCCTGTCTTAACAGCCATGGAGAACGTGGAATTCCCGTTGATCCTGGAAGGCCGGCACGAATCCAAGGAACGCCGGCACCTGGTTGAAGAAATTTTAACGGAGGTCGGATTGCAAGACTTTATTCACCGTCGACCCAACGAGATGAGCGGAGGCCAGCAGCAGAGAGTGGCTGTTGCCCGGGCGCTCGTTAAAAAACCCAAACTCGTACTGGCCGACGAGCCGACCGCCAATCTGGATTCTGTGACAGGAGAAGAAATTCTCCAGCTCATGCTCGAACTGAACCAAAAAACATCCACCACTTTTATCTTCTCCACTCACGATAAGATGGTCATGGATTTCGCCCGCCGGATCATCATGCTCCGCGACGGGAAAATCGAGTCTGACCAGAAGGTCAACACACAATGAAGATGCTGCTCAAACTCGCATTCCGGAATGTCTTCCGTTACAGAAGACGGACGGTCATCACTTTCTCCGCTATCTCCTACGGCCTCGGCCTGATGGCCTTGGGAATCTGCCTGTACAACGGAGTCAACACACACGCCATGGGCAGCATCATCAACAACCAGACAGCCCATCTCAAGATCCTGGCCCCCGGATATTTTGAGGAAAAAGACGAGGTTCCTCTTGAATTCACCATCGACGAACCTCAAAAAATAAAAAACCTGCTGAAGGAGACTATGGAGATTCAGGGCATCGAGAGCCGTATCCTCTTCCAGGCCAGCATCATCTCCGGGATGGATGAGCTTCCCTGCTTGGGAGTGGCCATTGAGCCTGAAGTCGATCCCCTGGTGTTCAAGATCAAAGATTCCATTACAGACGGACGCTTCCTGGAATCTTCAGAGCCGAAGATCATCCTGAGCAGTGGTTTGGCCCGGGACCTGGGCCTTCAAGTCGGAGACGAAATTGTATTGAGGATGTTTCTCTCCACAGAAGATTTCATCTGGAATGCGCTCGATATGGAAATCACAGGAATCGCCAAAACCGAAAACCCAACGGTCAACCGGCAGACTGTCTTCATCCCTCTTTCTCTGGCCCAGGAAGCCTTGAGCCTGGACAAGAGAGTCACTGAACTCGCCATCCGGATTAAAGACAAAAATCAGCTCCTCGACGTCAAAGATTCCATCCAGAGACGTTTGGCCACTTTAGATACAGATTATGAAGTCGTGAGCTACAAGGAATACGCCTCTGACTTCGTTGAATTGATGAAGATGAGAAGCCGCGTTCAGGTCCTCATCCCTCTGATGATGATACTGATCGCCTCCCTGGGAATTGTGAACACCATGCTCATGGCAGTCCTGGAGCGGACACGTGAGATCGGCATGCTGGCCGCGATGGGCATGCGGAAAATGGAAGTTATGCTGGTGTTTATCTTCGAGGGCGCGATCATCGGCCTTTTTGGCTCCCTTGCAGCCTGCGTCATCGGAGGCTTGGGAGGTTGGTACCTGGAAACCAAAGGATTCAGCATGGCTTTCATGGGAAAAGAGATAACCGACAAGCTGTTGTCCTTTCTCCCCATGGAAGTGTACTATGGGGATTTGACAGCGGGGACACTGCTTTTTACCCTTATCTTAGGAATTGTTATCTCGATCTTAGCCAGTCTTTATCCGGCCTATAAGGCTGTTAAACTCGACCCGATTCAGGCACTGAGGCACGTGGGATGAAAAAACTCGTTAAATTAGCTTGGCGGAATATATGGAGAAACTGGCGCCGGACAGTTCTAAGCTCCCTGGCTGTGGCCTTTGGAATAATCTCCATCATCTTTTCAAACAGCTATATCAAAGGCATGACCGAAAGTGTCTATAAAAACTTGATCGAGACAGAGACCGGGCATGTGAAAATCGTCGCTAGAGAGTTCTTGAGGCTGGATAGGGTCATGCCCAAGGAGCACCTCATCTACGACACTAAAGGTCTCGAAGCTGACATCTCTTCGCTTCCAGGGATATCCGCCATAACAGAAAAGATCAAATTCCGTCTCATCCTCTCCTCCGAAGACGAAAACGAACCGTGCTTAGGCATCGGTATCAACCCGGAGCAGGAGAAAAACTTTTTTGACCTGAGACAGTATCTAATCCAGGGAAGTTACTTTCAGGAGTCAGCGGCGGAAATGCTCATCGGCGACGGATTGGCTCAAAAATTAGGAGCCGGACTCGGCGATGAGATTCTTGCTGTGACCACAGATATTAACTACTCCACCTACGCATTAACCTTCACAGTAGCCGGAATCTTTAAAACTGGATTTACTTTCATGGATAAAAATTTTTTCTACATCCCTATTCAAAAAGCCCAGGAGCTCCTCGATTGTCCCGGAGCCGCCCATGAAATCCTCCTGTGGCTCAGGGATGCAGAGAAAGCTCCGGAAATCTCTTCTGAAATCCTGACCATTATCAAAGAGAAAGGGCTGGAGGATACACTCACCGCTGTCCCCTGGCAGGACAATTTTTTCATGACTTACATGCCATTCGCGAGCTTCGTCTTTGGCGGCATCCTGCTGATCATCATGCTTATCGCCGCCCTGGTCATCCTGAACACCATGCTGATGGCTGTCATGGAAAGAACTCACGAGATCGGGATCATCAAATCCATGGGAATGAGGAATAGAGGGGTGGTGGGACTGATCTTGATCGAGTCGATGTTCATCGGCCTACTGGGCGTTTTCATCGGCGGATCGATCGGCAGCGGTCTGACACTGCTCGCCCAGAACACCGGGCTGGATTTTACAAAGATGATGGAAAAAATGGAATTCGAAATCGCTCTCTGGTCAGGTGTCCTCTATCCCAAATTCACCCTGGGGATTCTTCTTGGCGCAGTGGTGTTCGGCCTGGTGACGACACTCCTCGCCGCCTTTTACCCGGCCCGTAAGGCTGCACGGATGGAGCCGGTAGAGGCTCTGCGAACAAGTATGAAATGATCGAGAAAAATATTTGAATCCAAAAGAAAAGGAAGAAATTAAGATGAAAATCAGGGAGAGAAGAAGGACAGTCATGACTCATTTCTTTTTTGTTAGCATGGTGATCCTCACTTTGATTCCCAATCGCTCACCCGGCCAGGAACTGACCGCCGAGGCTATTCTGGCCCGAATAGACGATAACATGGTCTACGAAACCGCCTACTCCGAGATAGACATGATCATCACCATCGGAAAGAGAGTCATCAAGAAAGAACTTGTCAGCTATGCAGAGGGAATTGAAAAGTCCTTCGTCGAGTTCTTGAGTCCGGCAAGGGACCGGGGAACGAAGATGTTGAAGGTCGGGAAAGTCCTCAAGATCTATTTTCCTTCAGCCGAAAGAGTGATGCGCCTCTCAGGACACATGCTCAAACAGAGCATGATGGGATCAGACTTCTCCTATGAAGATATGATGGAGACTTCCGAAGAGCTGAAAGAAGAATACGAGGTCAAGCTCCTCGGGGAAGAAGTCTTAAACGATATTCCCTGCTATGTCTTAGAGCTTGAGTCCAGAGATGAGAGTAAAACCTACTTCTTCAGAAAGATCTGGGTGGACAAGGAGAAATTCATCGGCCATAAAGCCGAGTTTTCAGCAAAAAGCGGCAAATTACTGAAAGTCATGACTGTGGGAAATATCCAGTCATTCCAAAACAGGTACTACCCGACTCGTGTGCTCATGGAAGACAAGTTAAGGAAAGATTCAAAAACCGAGATGGAGATCAAAAATATCCAGTTCGATGCACTCATCCCCGAAGGAACTTTCACCGAGAGAAACCTGATGCGGAGATAAAAGATATTCCGTCCGTTCAGGTCCTAGAAGGCATGATAATCGCCCCAGTTTTTTTGTCTCCGTAAACCTCTGCCTTCCCTTGTAAGAATTGAAGGCCGACCAGCGCGCCGGATGCGGCATCCAGCTCATGATCCGTGCACTGCTTTTTTAGCCCAGAAATCCCCCGCTTGCGAAGCCCATCACGGAGTCCTGAGAGGCTGCGCTTAGCCCGGGGGATGTGCCAGATATCCTGAGCGCCGCCCGGATAAATCTCCACAACCCGGAATCCCGCACGCTCCAAGACCTCCCGAAGCTTGATCCCTCTCTTGGTTAATACTCTCATCGGACCCAGAGTGATCGGGAAAAACGGGATTTTCCGGCGTCTCAATTCCATATCACAGGGACGGTAATGACTTTCGTTCCTCTCATCAATGGACTTTCTCCCAGGAGGAAGGGTCAAGGGTGCATCGATGGCGATAAGTTCCGGCTTCTCTTTCCTCACCCAATCTATAATCTCCTCATCTGTATAGAGGAGTTTGGTATCGGCTTTCAGCCCGTCAAGCAAACAGCAACCACTCGGCCGGTGAGACACACCAGCCAGGTCAATGCCTGCGACTTTACAGCTATTTCTTCGCACGTTTTGCCTCAATCAGGAATACAGAATGAATGCGGACAGGATTTATACCACCCGGTTCTTTCTAAGTCAATCAGGAGACAATCTGCTTATTCTTCGGGGACTGTTGTTTAAACTCAGTAATTAGGTAACTCTTTTATTAATGAGAGTGAAGATGAAAGCGTCATTGCGAGCGAAGTGTGGCAATCTCATAAAAAGAGAGTGTATTTCCATTATGTTTTCATTTCACTCTAGGAGATTGCCGCACTTCGCTCGCAATGACATTAGGAAAGCGTTCCTGAATTATTGAGCGAGTACACCTATCCCTTTGAGTCCTTATATTAAAACAATGAGGGACTGTCCCCCTTCTTGAAGAAAATGTAGCCTGCCTCTTATCAACTACAAGCAATATGGTATAATATAAAATTCTTGAATCAAAGAGCTCAGGAGGAGAGATGAAAAAAAATCTTGTTTTAATCGTTTCTCTGGTTATCTTCATATCCGGATGCGCCACCCACTTTCATCTAGATTTCATGGGTAAAGATAAGCTCGAGGAAGTCATCCTCATCAAAAGCCCCGCAAAAGAAAAAATCCTCATCCTTGATGTCTCAGGCATCATCAGCACTTCGCTCAATCAAGGTCTATTCCAAAGGGAAAGTGATATACTGTCCAAAGTCTATTACAGATTGGAGAAAGCGTCTGAGGATGAAACAGTTAAGGCTATCATCCTTCGCCTGGATACTCCAGGAGGAGAAGTCACGGCCAGCGATATTATTTACAATGAAATTCTGAAATTCAGAGAAAAAACGGATGTGCCCGTAGTGGGATTGATGATGGGAGTGGCGGCTTCAGGAGGTTACTACATCGCCTCTGCCTGCGATTTCATCATCGCCCATCCTTCCACCATCACAGGAAGCATCGGTGTCATCTCGATCTTTCCCAACCTGGAGGAGCTTTTTACAAAAATCGGGATAAGAGTGAATGTCATCAAATCCGGAGAGATGAAAGATTCAGGAAGCGCTTTCAGGGATTTGACGGAAAAGGAGAAAGAAGTCTTCCAAAATGTTGTTAACGAACTTTACGAGAAGTTTCTGGATGTCGTCCATCAAAAAAGGAAAGATTCTCTCTCTCTCGAAGAGTTAAAAAAGATGGCGGATGGACGGATCTACACGGCGAGTCAAGCGTATGACCTCAAGCTGATTGATGAGATTGGCTATTTTGACACAGCCCTGAAAAAGGCTCTCTCATTGTCCTCCTTGAGAGAAGCGAATGTGATCGCCTATACCTATTACCCATCACGAAAAACGAATATCTATGCCACAAACCTCGAGACGCCTCCTCTTTTTGAGAGTAAAAGTGTGGAAGATCTGTTTCGCTC
>CAZSGR010000015.1:0-19204 GCA_964606185.1 uncultured Eubacteriales bacterium | reverse complement strand
TTGTATTTTTCAGGAAATTCAGGAGGAAGCTGAATCTCAATCAAAATTTTCTCAATCATCCTGCTCTCCCGATTCTTCTCTGTTTTCATCACAAGGGCGGCTTTTTCAACAGGAATACCCCGTTTCCCACAGAAAGCAAGAACATATAATCCTGAACAGGTCGCTATGGAAGCCAAGAACAAGTCAAACGGGGCAGGAGCGGTGCCTTCCCCTCCTTGATAAACTGGTTGATCGGTCTGGATGAGTCTTCCTTTATACTCAGCATCGACTCTCAGCCCACCAGGAAAGGTAACTTTCATATCTCTTTCCATCTTCTTCTCCGTTTGTCTTAATAAAAACAACTTTTTAAACGATTCTCCGCCAAATGTCAAAATATTAACCGGTCTTCTGGCAAGTGAGCCACGCTGTCCCGGATATCATTTATCCATCAACAGCTTTGGAAAAAAGAGCCAGCACCAGTTTTCTATCCTTCTCGGTTAAAGAAAATCTTCCGAAAAGGTCATAGACCATATCTGTCATATGACGTCTGTTTGTCTCATGGATAAAGTTCCTTTTTTCCAGCTTGTCAAGTATCAAGCGGATGCACTCCTCCTGTTTCTTCCGGGAAAGAGGCTTGTCACTTCTGATCTCCGCTTTTTTCAGATTCCCATACGTATAAATATGGAAAAGAGTCAGGAGCACCGCAGAAGCAAGGTTGTACGACGGCTGCTTTCCGGACTGGGGGATGGTGAAGCGAAAATTTGAGCTCCGCAGCTCATCTGATATCAGACCTGTCCTCTCGTTTCCGAAAAGAAGCCCGATTTTTGTAGAAGGAGGATGGAGGAACATCTTTTCCACAGCCTCCTGTAGCGGGATGGCCGGGAAATTCTTCCTCTTTTTCGAAGTGGCGGCAAAAATAAGTTCGAGGTCCTCAACCGCTGCACTCAAGTTTGGATAGAGGCGTGTTCTGTCCAGAATATCCTGCGCATGAACAGCAGTCCTCCTGGATCTCTCATCGATTCCTTTCACACCAGCCAGCCTGAGCTCCTCAAACCCTGTATTCTTCATACACCGCGCCACAAGACCGATGTTTTCTGGATTTTCAGGCCGGGCAAGGATGACTTTAAATCTTTCCGCCAAGTCAGCGGACCCGGTGAACTCTGAGGATTTCATTCTATTCATTATAAACGAGACCGGCAGAAAACCCAATCGATGTCAAAATAGGGGGAAAAATTCAACAGGCGTGAATCAAAACTTCCCTGTGCTTCCGAAACCGTTTTGCCCGCGCGAAGTCTCTTCCAGCTCATCAACCTCAACAACTTCAACATCCATAACGGGCTGAATCAAGAGCTGGGCGATCTTCATTCCTCTTTTGACGACGAAGAGCTTTTCTCCGAGATTCGCCATGACCACCCTGACCTCGCCTCTGTAGCCTGAATCAATGACGCCGGCGAGCCGATGGACTCCTTTCAGGGAGATTCCGCTTTTATCCCAGATAAGTCCCACATGGCCTTCAGGGATAGCCACTTGGATACCTGTGGGCACAGCCTTGACTTCTCCTTTATTCAGGACAGAGTCAACAGATGAGAAAAGATCCAAACCCGCATCCCCTTTATGGGAATAATGGGGGACTTTGGCATCCACCTGAATTTTTTTCACCTTGAGCTTCATGGGTCACACTCCTTCAACCCTGATTTCTGAAAAATGAGGTTCAGCAATCTTGGCAAATTTCTGGACCTCTTCTTTGCTGAATGGTTTTATCTGTAGGTAATCACTGTCTATCGGATTTGCAGGAACAAACTGCTGGATCTGAAAAACATCGGCTCCCTTGATCAACAGGCTGATCTTCTCGATATCTTCGGGGCCTATGAGACCCGGCACCACTGTGCAGCGGAAAACATATTGAAGGCCTGAATTCTTGACGATGTCGATGCTCTGGAGAATATTCTCTTTCTCCACCTTTACTCCTGTCACTTCATGATACTGTTCCAAGGGCGCTTTTACATCCATAGCGATCTGGTCGACAAGCTCTTTCTGAATGAGAGCCTCAAGCTTCGAAGGAAAGGAGCCATTGGTATCAATCTTTATCTGCAGGTCTCGCTCTTTGATAAGAGAGAGAAGTGTCTCTAAATCGTCATGAAGCAGCGGTTCTCCCCCGGTAACACAAATGCCTTCAAGCCAGCCTTTTCTCAAATCCAGGAAGTTCAGGAAATATTCCAAGGGGAAAGTGGGCAGGGTTTGGGGCCGCAGGACTAAATCCGAATTGTGGCAGTAAGGACACCTGAAGTTGCATCCACCCAGAAAAATGGTCGAGGAAATGAAGCCCACAAAATCTTTAGGCGCGAACTTCTCTAATCCCTTGATCTCAACCACTCCTCTAGCTCCTCTCGGGTATTCAAAACAGCGGAAACTCCTCCCTCATCCTGAAGCAGAAGAGTGGGGATGACGATGGCTCCTTTATCATCACGCTTAATACTATCTAAATAATCTCTGATTTTGAGCTTGCTCTCTTTGAGGATTAGGCTGTACTCCTGACCCTCAAGTTCGGTCCCAACCAGATATTTCTTAAGCTCCTCACACCTCTGACAGTTTGGATAGGTGAACAGCAGGTACTTCACTGCCTATCCTATCTCTGAATAGGGGGTTCTTTCTCTAAATTCCTGCTGTTTTCCGTCATTCCAGGTTCCGACAGGCCTCAGATACCCCACAACCCTGGAATAGACTTCTGTATCTTCACCACATTCCGGACATTTCGGGGATTCACCATTGATATACCCATGATTCCGGCAGACAGAAAAGGTGGGGGTGACGCTGAAATAAGGAAGCGAAGTCTCAGCAATCTTCCGGACCAATTTCTTACATGTATCTCTATCTATGGCCTCAGGGAGGAAAGTGTGAAAAATGGTTCCCCCTGTATACAGCGGCTGAATATCCTTCTGGTGTTCCAGCGCTTCAAAGATATCGCGGGTGGAATCGACGTTGAGCTGGGTCGAATTGGTCATATACGGATACTTCTCTGTTCCTGCGGTGATGATGCTGTTGTATTTCTGCTTATCCAATCTTGCCAGACGGTAGGAAGTGGATTCAGCCGGCGTGGCCTCCAGATTATAGAGATTGCCTGTTTCTTCCTGGAATTGCTGAATCGTCTCTCTTATGAACTGGAGGATTTCTATGGTGAATTCTTTCCCTTCCGGAGTAGCGATTCCTTTTCCCAGGAAATTCAGACATGTTTCATTCATGCCGCAAATGCCGATGGTGGAGAAATGGTTGTCAAAATGGCCAAGGTAGACCATTGTGTATGGCACAAGCCCCCTGGCCAGCATGTTGTTGACAACTTCTCTTTTGGTCTCGAGAGCTTCTTTCGCCACTACCATTACGTTTTTCAATTTGGTGAAGAACTCATCACGAGTGGTGGCTTCAAAGCCGATTCTGTTCAAGTTGATGGTGACAACTCCTATGGAGCCTGTCGAATCACCGGGCCCCCACATGTTGCCGGGTCTTCTCAAGAGTTCCCGCTGGTCCAGGTTCAAACGGCAGCACATGGCTCGGATATCGCCGGGATCCATATTTGTCCCGATATAATTCTGAAAATAGGGAATTCCGTACTTTGCCGTTACCTCAAAGAGAAGATTCGCATTCGGCGAATCCCAGTCAAAATCCCGGGTGAGGTTATAGGTAGGTATGGGGAAAGTAAACACACGTCCTTTCTGGTCCCCCGCATTCATCAACTCCAGGAAAGACTGGTTGATCATATCCATCTCTTTCTGGTAATCGCCGTAAGTCGAATCCTGCTCCTCCCCTCCAATGATAACACGCTTATCCTTCATATCCCCTGGAACAGTCCAATCAAAAGTCAGGTTGGAGAAAGGCGTCTGCCATCCCCATCGAGAAGGAACGTTCAACCCGAAGATGAGCTTCTGGATATCCTGTTTGACCCTTTCATAATCCAGTTTATCGGACCTGACAAAAGGAGCCAGAAAGGTATCGACACTGGAGAAAGCCTGCGCCCCTGCAAACTCTCCCTGCATCGTGCCGATAAAATTCACCATATGAAGAGTGGCCGTCTCCAAATGTTTGGCAGGAAAGGAGTGGACTTGATTGGGCACATGGCCAAATCCTTTTTTCAGGAGGTTCTCCATGGACCAGCCTGCACAGTAACCAACGATCGGATAAGAGAGGTCGTGAACATGGAAGTCTCCCTCGACATGCGCCCTTTTAACTTTATCCGAGTAAATCTGATTCAGTGCATAATTGGAAAGAACCTCTCCTGAAACCCTGGCATTCAATCCCGAAAAGCTCGTCACGCCTTCGTTACTGTTTTCTTTGATTTTCCAATCCACGTCGTTTATGTAATCCTTGATCAGCCTGGTTAAATTGACACCTGTCTCTTTGGCTTCCCTGATTTCTTTGTGCTTTTCGCGGTAAAGGATGTAAGACTTCGCTACATCATGGAATCCTTGTTTCATCAAGACCATCTCAACTATATCCTGAATCTGCTCCACCGAGGGAACAGTATAGCCGCCGAATTTATCTTCCAGCATGAAGGTCACGATATCGGAAGCCGACTTGGCTGCGCCGTTATCAACGAGACCGTGAGATTCCATGGCTTTGTAAATGGCGTTGGTAATTTTGTCTTGAACAAAATCAGAGACAGTACCGTCCCTTTTCTTGATTCTTGAAATGACTCTTGGCATTGAGTGCCTCCTTTCCCTGTTTACAGTCGGCGATTAAATTATTCTATTTATTTTCTTACCCAATGGAGTAAAGCTTGAGCAAGAGTTTTTCTTTCCAAACAAAAAAAGATGTGAGCGAAAAGTAGCCATATATTGTATGTATTTATGAATTATGACACAAAATATTGTATCAGCGGTGCTAAATCTATAACGAATCAATCCGTTTGTCAAGAGTTTTTTTATTTTTTTATACCAAGCCCTCCTCCAGCTCAACACACATGCTTTTTCTTTCCCCGGGCCTCACATACACATAAGGTAGCCAGACTTGTACCGAATATGCTAACCTTAGACTCGAGGTTAAAATGAAAGTACTCGAAGTCAGGACTCCATCCAAAGAGACATTAGTGGATATAACGGGCAGAGTCATGGAGGAAGTTTCTTCTTCAGGTATCCAGAACGGAATATGCTCTGTCTATGTCCCTCACACAACAGCTGGAGTGACTATCAATGAGAACGCTGACCCCTCTGTCAAGGAAGACATCCTCATGACTTTTCGGAAAATCGTCCCTGATTCCCTCCCCTACAGCCACTCTGAAGGAAACTCTCCTGCTCATGTGAAAGCAAGCCTGATCGGCTCCTCGGTCAACATTCTCATCGATAAGGGGCAATTGTCACTCGGAACGTGGCAGGGAATATTCTTCTGTGAATTCGATGGGCCGAGAAACCGAAAAGCTTTTATAAAAATCTTTTCCTTTTAAAAATAATGAAAATAAAAGGGGTCAGGCCTCGACATTAGACATCCGGCCTTTAAGAAAATAATGATTTGATTTTTAAGAAATACAACTGAGGAATGCGTGAAACAAAGGAGGAATTCTTGGCTTGAAATTCTAAAAACGGTGTCAGAAGGAAAGGTCCATCTCTTGCAGAGCCGCCTCAAGGTTTGTTTGAGGCGTCATGAGGATGCCTCTTATCCCCAATTTCCGGGCGGCCTCGATGTTCTCTTCAATATCATCGATAAAAACGCACTCTCTGGCTTCAACGCCTGCCTCCTTCAGGGCTTCATCGTAAATCCGAGGATGGGGTTTCATCACCCCGACCTCGTAGGAGAGGACATAGGCGTCAAAAATCATAATTTCCGGAAACTTCTTCTTGATGAAACCGAAGCGCATGACGTCCGTGTTCGAGAGCAGAACGAGTCTGTATTTCCCCTTCAGCCTCTTCAGGATTTCCAGAATTTGGGGGTTGAGAGAAAACACATCATTATAGATGGAAAAAAAATTGTCGAAATCTATTTTAGCTTCGAGTATTGTTGCCGCCTGATTATAAAACTCTTCCGCCGTGATATCTCCTCTATCGAATGCTTTGCGGGGAGACGAATGAGTGAACGCCAGCTCGGCGATTTCTCCCTTTGAAAGAGAAGAGTAACTGGCTATTTTTTCAAAAAAAATAGTATTATCAAAGTGAATGATTACCCTACCCAAATCGGATAGCACACAGCGAATCATCGGTTTCAAACCTCTTCTCTCATCGGTGAAGTATTTTATAACAAAAATGAAACCCTAACTCAACCGGCAAATAAAATCTATTTCCTAAATGGACCAAAGATGGGGGCATGTCCACCCCCTTATAAGACTTCTGACTCTCTCAGCGTCCTTTTTCAATCCAGAGAGGCAGGAGCTTGTGGGATTTGAGTTCCGCTCGATTCAAATCTTCATGAAATCATATTTTCTCTTTAATCTGCTCCCAGTTTTTAATTTTGTATCTTATGACTTTGATGTAGCCAGTCTCCTGGTCTCGCTCAATCCTGTACATATATCCATTTCTTATTATACTTGGGGGAAGAGGCATTTTGACTCTGTAAATGTAATAGCCTTCCTCACTAAAAAGGTCATAGACTCTACTTCTATCTTCAGGATTGTATAATTTGAATCTCTCAACATAAATTCGGCCTTCATTATCTAAAACTATTCCCGAAAAAAATGGCTTGAATTCTGGAAATATGTAGGCTTTTTTGACCTCATTCCAAGTCAACTTTACTTTTGTGCCGGATTTTTCTTGCCTCTCCAGATAATTATCTATTCTTCTGTCTTTGTCTTTTTGAGTAACAGGTTCCGCCTTCTCTTCCTTCTCAATTCTAAACCTGGCTTCTCCTGAAGTATTGAGGACATACAGTTTATATTCTGAGGAATGACCATAAACCCCGCTTCCATCTAAAGCCGGATAAAAATGCAGCCTATGACTGTAAGGATTACCAAGGATTCGCTTTTTTATCATAGGAGGTGTTTCAGAAGGGTAGCTTACTATTCTTTTTATAACCTTTCCTTTTGTATCCATGAGCACTACGTCTTCTGTGCTTTCCTCTTGTGAATAAAAAAAAGTCTGGGCTAATATATTTCCTTTTTCTGATATCCCTAACCCAAAAAATAGAGAACGAGTCAGTCTTATTGTCTCTTTAAATTTCCCATCCTTTTCAAAAACATGTAGATTTCTCCTACGCACATCGCAAAGATAGATATTGTCTTTTAAGTCGACATGTATCGACATTGGGTCTTCAAATTCGCCCGGACCCTGTCCTCTCCCGCCTATCGTTTGAAGATAACTTCCATTTTTATCGAACCTCTGAATTCTGAAGTTTCCTCTATCCAAAACAAATATATTTTCCTCTGAATCGACTGCCAAGGTGACTAAATCATAGAACATATAATTCTCGTCGTCCTCGTTCCCAATACTCAAATCTTCTTCTAATTCAAATGTAATCTCACCATACAGAGGTTCTCCTGGATTCTTAATGACTTTGACTCCTTCTTCAACTTCTATTTTACCTTTCCATCCGGTCTTTTGCCTTTGTTCTTTACTTATAATGATAGAGCAGAGAACAAGAAATATGACTAACAAAGATATTGCCCTGGTTTTCATTTGACCGATATCATTCCCGAATGACTCGATATCTTTTCACATATGGAATCCCTTTATCAATGAGAGTGTATATATAGTTTTTTTTTATCCCAAATATTATTTCTTCCCTCGGCAGGGAAAATTTTGTGATGTATCTTCCTTCGGGATCAAAAACATCGCAAACAAAATGATCATTTTTATCCTTTTCGTATGTCTGGACATATATTTCACTTTCATTATCACAGACAATCCAACGAAATGGAGGGAAATTTTCGGGCCTTCCTTTATTATCCTCTTTAGTTATCTTTTCAGAGTCATATTCCTTCACTATTTTTTTTATCTCTTTTCCTTCAGGATTCGAAATATAGAGTTCGTAATCAGAATTTAAAGATCTAATTCCCCATACAATGCTGTCATCTTTTCTCACTTTATATCTAAAATATGGAAACATTATCGAAGTTGGCATCTGATCAAATATTTGAGTCCACTCAAATGCTGCAATAGTCACAATGGGATTGAAATCTGGATCCATCTTTAACAAACCAACCACATAAGTTCTCTCAGTATCTCCCCTTCTTGGCCTTCTCTTATAATTGTCAAATTGTGCTATGATATTTCCTTTGGAGTCTATCAGAGGATATAATACTCTATGGTATTTTTCCGCACTGATTTCTTTAAGGTACAGTCCTTCCTTTGTGTAAAAGTACATACGCTTGGCCCCCGAACCATAGATCATAACAGTTTTCCCATCAACTATTTGCATATATCCCATTTGCTTGTCAAACTTTCCAAAGGTTCTTACTAATTGTCCATTTTTGTCAAAAACTTTTACTTTTTTTTCATTATTATCAAAAACGAAAATATTCCCCTCATCATCAACTGCAGCATAGCCCACACTGGATGGAAAATGGCCCTTCTTTCCCTTCTCATATCCGATGTACAGTTCTTCCTCAAGGCTTATTTTTGAGGGAACACCAGGAGGAGGCTCAGGATTTTTTTGATTATAAACAACAGGAATATTCATGTCGATTTCTGTCTTTACTTCCTGGACTTGCTGGAAGGAGCATGAAACCATCAGGAAGAAAACAGATACAACAATGGACAATTTTAAGCCTGATGGATATTCTTTCATTTTAGTTCCCTCCCTGATGCATCTCTCCCTTTTTATTGCTGCAATCTTTATGCCAACACCTAACAGGTAACTGCTCCAATTCTAACATAGGGATTCTGTCCAATTCAATGGACAAGTGTATATATGAGCGGAATCGAATGACACCGCCCTCAATCTGTTTCTGATCTGTTTCAGAAAACACTTAAAAGACTGAAACAACCCGTACGAAGATAAATACAAAAATCCCTGATTACCCTCAGATACAGACAGCTCCAGAAAGGATTCAGGAGTTCCCCCAATTTTCTCCCAGAATAATATTTATTGTACTGATAATAAACAGGTTACACATATCCCAAGCTGGAAACACATTTTTTCAAGATCAGTGTCTATGGGGATGGAGGAGCGGAATAGAGGATTTAGCCTCTGGAAGGCGGTTTTTGAGGGAACCCGACGAAGTCGGGCGGGAGGACTGTCTGAGCACGGCAGGCTCAACCGGAGAAGCCAAGGAGTCCAGCGATTCCGGTTTGGGGCCTGAGATAAGCGTGCGGAGTTCCGCAGCGCCGATAAAACCGCCCGGAGGATGGCGTTAAAAATCCTCTCTGGAGCGTATCCATCCCCATAGACCTGAAATTATGAAAAAATTGGGGGAACTCCAGAGAAAGGATTCGATTGATTAACGATTCTACCTATGGTATAAGCGAGGAATGAATTCAGTCGGTTTGAGGCGGAAAAAACCGGACAGCCGTTTCAGACCGAAAAAACACATTCCTTTCCTCAGATTTGTTCCAATATTCCTTATATCCGGATTTCCCTACTGAAAGGAAAAAACCGCATGATTGCCGAAAACGACGACCAACCGGGGATTTTTCATCCCTCTGGAACCCTCTACCGTTTTACGATCCTGATTTTTGTCTCTTCCCTGACCTTTGGGAGCTATTTTGCCTATGATATTGTAAGCGCCATCGCTCCTTCATTGGTCGAAGAGCTGGGGGCGAGCCGGGGAATCGTTGGCACGTTCTTCACCATGTACAGTATAGGTGCTATCCTAGCTGTCCTCTTCGGAGGTGTTCTCCTCGACAGACTGGGAACCCGCAAGGCCAGCATATCGTTTTCCCTCCTTATCCTTATTGGAGCCGTGATAGTCTGGCAGGCCAAAAGCATCCCGGTTTTCTTCCTGGGGCGGATTATTTTCGGAGCGGGCTCAGAGCCATTGATCGTGGCTCAAAGCACTATACTGGCCCGCTGGTTCAAGAATAAGGAGCTGGCACTCTCATTCGGCATCGCGCTCACTGTCAGCCGTTTGGGATCTCTGTTCGCCTTCAATACAGGCGAGCTGATAACCGGCCATTTTGGTGGCTTCCGCTATGCCCTGTTCGCCGCAGTCATCTGCTGCCTTATCTCCCTCGCTGCCAATATCGTATACATCATCATGGATCGCAGGGGCGAACGCGCTCTCAAGCTCAAGGACGGCACAGAAGAGAAAATCCAAATAAAAGATATTAAAGAGTTTAAGCCAACATTCTGGTACGTGACCCTACTCTGTGTGACCTTTTATTCTGCAATTTTTCCTTTCACCAACCTTTCGACTGATTTCTTTGCGGACAAATGGGGCATTGCCCGATATGCTGAAGCCAGCGGAGGATTCCTGAGTCAAGTATTTAATAATCTTTTTCATATGTTCAGTACCGCCGGCGGGATTTCTTCCATCATCATCTTCGCTTCCATGATGCTCGCCCCATTTGCCGGCCGATTCGTGGATAAGATAGGAAAACGGGCGACCTTGATGATTATCGGTTCGCTGCTGATGATTCCCAGTCATCTTGTCATGGGCATCACGAAAATCAATCCGGTTTATCCGATGGTCGTGCTCGGTGCAGCCTTTGTCCTGGTTCCGGCTGCGATGTGGCCGTCTGTGCCGCTTATCGTGCGCAAAGAACGGGTGGGCACAGCATTCGGGCTGATGACATCCATCCAGCTCGTCGGCCTTGGCCTTTTTCCCCTCTTGAACGGTCTTTTGCGCGATATTACGCAAGCCTACACCAGCAGCATGCTCATGTTTGCCAGTCTGGGTTTCTTCGGTCTCATATTCGCCATTCTTCTGAAAAAAGCGGATGCCCGGGAAGGCGGTGGGCTGGAGCGCAGCGAAAAACAAACGCGTTCGGCATGAGGTCTGGAAACAGAGGTGTCAAATCTACTCTCCTGCAGAATCATATATCCTGGAGATGAACAAGACATCCACAGATTCCATCGGAAGTAATCCTGAAGAATTCATGAATTCCTGGATAACCGATAAACCATGAAAACCTGTCCCTACTGCGACAGTAAAATCCCAGAAAATGGGACCCTCTGCCCTCAGTGCGGGAAAGAGTACTGGGTCCAGGAAATCCCGGAGAGAAGGGACCGGGATACGGATCAAGAAGACGAGAGGCCGGGATGCATTCAAGTCTTTCTCATCCCTCTCATCACGGCTCTTCTCTCAGCCGCATTCTTGATCTCTTGCGGAGTGATCATCAACCTGATCACTCATTTTGAGAACAACCAGGTCAAAATTGTCTGGCTCCTGGGCTCTGTCCTCGTGGGCGTGGCCGTGTATTTTCTGCTTTCAAAAAAAAAGAAACAAGACAGAGAATAAAGCGAAAAATTATCAAAAAGCGCTGATTTGACCGGTTGATAGTAATTCTGTTCTAATAAACTGGATTGTTGAAGGAGAAAATCAATGAGAAAGACATTTTTAATCTTTTTATGTGCGGGTCTCCTATGCTTCAGTTTCTGCGCCCGGAAAGAACCGCCCGGGAGATTTTCCTATTCCCCTGAAAGGCCCACGCGGGGAGAGGAAATCACAGTCCAATATTATCCGGAGGGAACAAACCTTGAAAAAGCAGAGGAGATCTATCTTGTCTCTTACTCCTACACAAAAGGTCCTCCGGAGGCGAAAGACTTCTTGATGACAAAAAAGGGGAATACCTGGACAGCCACTTTTTCCTCCGATGAAAAGAGCCGGGGGATACTCCTTAAATTCGTGCATGGGGAGGAAGTGGATAACAACGAGAAAAACGGCTACGTGATTCCTCTTTACGATAAAAATGGAAATCCTGCCCCGGGCGCATTAGCGGGGCTGGCCGAGGCGTATTCATCCTGGGGAACATATTTTTTAGATATGGAAGGTGATATAGAATTGGCCTTTTCCTATTTCGAGGAAGAGTTCGATCTTCATCCCGAACTGAAAAGAGAATACCTCATTCCCTATCTAACCATAATTGCCGGGATAAAAAGAGAAAGCGGAATAGAAATTATTCTGAAAGAACTGGATGAACTGACCGGGAAAAACGACCTGACCGAGGAGGAATACTCCTTTATAGTCGACTGGTATAGACGATTAAATCAGACAGAAAAAGTCCAAAAGTATACAGCCATCATTCGAGATAATTATCCCCAGGGGACCTTTGTCCAGGAAGAGAGATTCAGACAATTTTACGCAACGAAAGATGTGGATAAAAAAATCATGATCCTGGAAAAATTCAAGAAAGACTTCCCCGAAAGCGATTTCACTTTAGCAATGCATATGTACGTCTGCTTCACTTATCGGGATCGAGGTGAATACATCAGAATCAAGGAATACCTGGAGAAAAACTCTGAAGAGGTCAACTGGAGCCTCTATAACAACATCGCCTGGGGAATGGCAGAGAAAGATATCGAGCTGGGATTAGCCGCGGAGCTCGCAGTCAAAGGATTGGAACTGGCCCGTGAGGAACGAGTGAATCCAAAAACAGAAAAACCATCTTATGTGACAGAAAGAGAGTGGAAAGAACAGGCCGAAATTGGTCTGGGAATGGCACTCGATACTTACGGCCTTATCCTTTTAAAGCTCGATAGAGCCGGAGATGCTCTCCCTTCGCTTGAAGAAGCGGCTCTTCTAAGCAAAGGGAAAAATCTAGAAATCAACGAACACTACGCGGAAACACTTGTCAAGAGCGGTTCTTTCAAGAAAGCGGTTGAGGAGATCGGAAAATCAATTAAGGAAGGACACAGCACATCGAAAATGGAGGAACTATTTAAGCAGGCTTATCTCCAGCACACGGGAAATGAAAAAGAAGCTTCTGAGGAGCTTCTCAAACTGAAAAAAATCTTAAGCGGAAAAATGGCCGCTGAATTGAAAGAAACGATGCTCGACTCCCCTGCCCCGGATTTCGCCCTCGAAGACCTGGAAGGTAAATCCGTATCACTCGCTGACCTAAGAGGAAAAATCGTCATCATTGATTTCTGGGCCACCTGGTGTGAACCGTGCATAGAGTCCTTCTCGGGAATGAAGCAGGCCGTTGAAAAATACAGAGACGACAAAAGCATCCTGTTTCTTTTCATCAACTCCGGGGAACGAGTGAAGGACTGGAAAAAGAACGCGACTGATTTCATGACAAAAAACAACTATCCGTTTCATGTGCTCCTGGATACGGAGAATAAAGTCATTACTTCCTTTGGAGTGGAAGGCATCCCCACGAAGTTTGTTATCGATAAAAAAGGCAAAATCCGTTTCAAGAGTGTGGGGTTTTCAGGAAGCGCGGATAAGTTGGTTGAAGAATTGAGCCAGATGATAGAAATGCTCCGTTAGAGCCTAATACTCCCTTTACGCGGAGATAAAGTCTTTCCTTTGGATGCCGTTCACGGATTAAAAAAAGGATAAAAAAGAGGAGAATAACGCCATGAGAAATTTAAAGAACCATTGCGGATTTTCAAAGGTCCTGACACTTATTGTTATTGCTTTTTTATTCATTCTAGTCTTTGGAGGAGCCTTTGCCCTTTATTATTTTAAAGGGAGGCAAATAACGACAAGCGATATTGCGTCGGTAGAGAAAATCGCCGCCCTTCATTTCACGGCAAAAGAGAGAAAAATGATGCTGAATGGAGTGAGGAGAAACTCCAGCCGTTATGAAAGACTCAGGAATACCTCGCTCGAAAACCATGTCCCTCCAGCCCTGCTCTTCAATCCGGTTATCCCCGGAATGGAATTTGAACAGAAACAGCGCCCACTGAAATACACCTCTCCCGCAGATGTTCAGGTGCCGGATAACTTTGAGGACCTGGCCTTCTTCCCTGTCACAGCACTCGCTCAACTGATCAAATCCCGAAAGATCTCATCCACCGAACTCACTCAGCTCTACCTCAGCCGGCTGAAAAAATACGGACCTCGGCTGGAATGCGTCATCACCCTGACCGAAGAATTGGCCTTAAAACAGGCAAAACGAGCGGATGAAGAAATCGCCTCCGGCAAGTACAGAGGCCCGCTTCACGGCATTCCCTGGGGAGCCAAAGATCTCCTTTCCACCAAAGGAATCAGAACCACGTGGGGAGCCATGCCCTATAAAGACCAAATCATCGATGAAGATGCCACCGTTGTGAGAAGGCTTGAAGAGGCCGGAGCGGTTCTGGTGGCTAAACTTTCGATGGGCGCTTTAGCCATGGGGGATGTCTGGTTCGGTGGAAGAACCAGAAATCCCTGGAATCCAGAGCAGGGGTCCAGCGGCTCGTCAGCCGGTTCAGCCGCAACCACAGCCGCCGGACTGGTCGGTTTTTCCATAGGGACAGAAACCCTGGGTTCGATTATCTCTCCTTCCACCAGATGTAATGTAACCGGGCTGCGCCCGACTTATGGCCGTGTGAGCCGGTATGGGGCGATGGCCTTGAGCTGGAGCATGGATAAAATCGGACCCATCTGCCGCACAGTGGAAGACTGTGCCTTGGTCTTTCATGCCATATTCGGTCCCGATGGAAAAGACCTGACCCTTGTCGACCTTCCCTTCAACTGGGATCCCTCCATTAACCTCAGGGATATCCGCATCGGCTACCTGAAAAAAGCCTTTGAGAGAGAGAACGATGACAAGGCAAACAATGAATCAGCGCTCAAAGTCCTCCGTGAATTGGGGGTAGAGCTTGTTCCTTTCGACCTTCCGGATTTTCCAGTCTACAACCTTTCATTTATCCTGAGCGCAGAAGCAGCGGCTGCATTCGACGAACTCACACGGAACAACAGGGATGATCTTCTTGTCAGGCAGACCGGAGGGGCCTGGCCGAATTCCTTCCGCCAGGCAAGGCTTATCCCGGCTGTGGAATACATCCAGGCTAACCGCCTCAGAACACTCCTCATGCAGCAAATGGCAGAGAAGATGAAAAAAATCGATGTCTATATCGCTCCTCGCCGGGGCGGCGCCAACCTTTCTATAACAAACCTGACCGGACATCCGGCTGTCCTCGTCCCCAACGGACATAACGAAAAGGAAGGGCCAACTCCTATCTCTTTTATCGGGGATCTCTTTGAGGAGGCCAAGGCTCTCCGCGCAGCCAAAGCCTTTCAGGATGCCGCAGGTTTTCACCTCAAACATCCTGACCTGGATAAGAATTTTTAAGACAGGATGAACCGGGGAAGAGCCAAAATAGACCTGATGGAATAATTAGGACGATCCCTCTATTCAACCCGCTCTGCCTGAACACATCTTTTCATGGTTTTCGGGCAAGTGATATTAAATGTATGGTCTCTCTGTACCTTGAACACTCCATGCCGTCGAATATCCAGGTGAATGGCAAAAAAACTCAGAGGCCGTTTATGATTAATGTGTTTGATTGTGAATTTTTATAGTAGAGGACTCACTTCATTTTGAATTGAGTCTGAGGAGTGCGGGCCAATCAGAAAAGGCCTGCAAAAACAACATCCGCGTGAAAAAGCTCAGATGTCCGCGATCTGATTCTCCATTCGACTGTATCTTTTATTGTTAAATAAAACCAGAATCTCTCGAAAAGCCTTAACTTTTTTGTATAGAAAAGAGCAGAATCTGCCAAATTATCCACTAAGATCGTACCGAGTTCCTGGTTCTTATCATTCAGAACTAAAATCTTGTAGACTTCTTTCTGTTCTTCCCCTTCTGTCACGGTTTCTTTAAAAAGACTACCGTAAACCTTTGCTTTTTCCTTTCCCTCCCAACCTTCTCTCTTATCAAACAACAGATCTTCCAGTATTTCATATTCTTCTCTGGTCTTTGTTTCTATATAATCATCAATAGTAACATCCTCGGTTTTTGTGAAGACATTCCGCCAGTTCCTCCCTGATTCCTTCACATCGATACTGTTTGCCACCAAAATGGAGGGCCTCTCTGGAAAAAACTCTCCTTTACCTCTGACTTCTTTATCCACCAGTATACTTGCGTCGCCAGATTCGACTTGACCCTGGATAACGATATCAAACCCCTGCGCTTCGGGAATATATAGATATTTGCCCACTCCAACTTTCGCCATGCCTTCAAACTCGATGACTCCCTCTTGAGTGTCCAACTCTTCATCGACGCCCTTCTTACAGGCCGGACTTCCTGCCATGACTAATAAGGAAGCCAAGATACTCAGGAACAGCACCCGGGTGATCTTCTCCAGATTTCGTGTTCTTTCAGTTGAATTTCCTATCCTTAAAGCCATTGCTCATACCTCCATTGCTGAGTCACTGACTAGAGTGATGATGCTCGGGGAATAGATAATCTCCTCTTTTTCGAATAGAAGATACATCCTTCTTTACCCTTAAGTTATAATATTTTAACCCATTGGACAGACCAAAGTAAAGAAGAAAGTTCACGTCGTACGCATTTCCACTAGATTTTTGAAAAAAGATTTTTAGGAATGGGATATACGGCCTTTTCAGGCTTGGCCTTTGGAATTCGGCCATCAAAAAAAGGGGACAGGCCTTTATGCTCAGTAAATAATTACACTTTTATTTGTGTTAATGAAGATAAAAGTGTCATTGCGAGTGACCGAAGGGAGAGTGGCAATCTCATAGAAAAAGAGTGTATTTCCATTACGACTTCATTTCACTCTAGGAGATTGCCACGCTTCGCTCGCAATGACATCCAAAAAGTGTTACCAAATTATTGAGCGAGTACAACAGGCCCTTTTTTTGAAGAAGAGGGACAGACCCTGAAAATAGGGGCCTGTCCTTTTTAATAGATCTTATTATTTTTTCTTGACACTCCTTGACGAGGAGGAGCGAGAGGAAGAACGCGATGAAGTACGAGAGGAAGAACTAGAGGAAGAACGCGATGAAGAACTGCGGCTTGAAGGCCGACTGACTCTTGAAGAAGAACTACTTCTGCTTCGAGATGAAGACACCTTTGATGAGGAAGCCGAGCTTCTCCGGGATGACACAGACTTCGAGCTCGAACGAGACGAGAGAGAAGACGATCCTCTGGACGACGAGCCCCGTTTAACAGCAGACGACCTGGATAGAGGAGCTGTTGTCCTTCTGGTGTTCACTGAGCTCGCACTTCCGCCTCCACTTCTCCGGAGAGAGGAGGAAAGGGACATGGAAGAACGCGAACTCCTCTTTCTGGTGGATGAGCTTTGAGCCCTGGAGTTGGATGAGCTTCTTAAATTCGAAAAACGTGAAGAGGCAGAGCCAGAATTCCGGCTTCTGTTTGAACTACTCTCCTTTTTAATCCTGGATGGGTAAGTTCTCGAAGTTGATTTCCCGACTCGTGACTTCACTTCCCTGGAGGAAACAGCACTCCTGCGTTCTGAAGAAGGTGCAGCGTTTGAACGGGATAATGAGCTCTTTCTCGATGGATAAGTTCTCATTCCTGATTCTGAAGCCGAGCTCCTCGAAATCCGAGATAAGCTTTCTCCTGAAGCCCTGGATGCAGCTCTGGAAGAGCGATTCGAAAGATTTCTCGCATCCGTAATTCTTCTGGGCTGTTCCTTCAAACCCCGTCTATTGACGGCCGTTGCACTCTTGCGAATAACTCTTGAATTACCGATAGTCTCTGTTGACCTCAACCGAGAAACAGATGAACTATAGCTCCTCTTCACACTTCTCAGGCTTTTCCTGGAAAGAACCCTGGACGCAGTCGAGTTCCGGAGAGAGGATGAGTTTATGCGGCGTCTTACAGAGGGCTGTTTGGCGGAGAGAGATATCTTTTCGATGCGAGAGACGCGATCTCTGCTCAGCGCGACGCGCGAAATATGACGGGCCTGCAACTGATCTTTGCGAACCACAGTCAGAGCGCGGGAACGGGATGGATAATAACTGCCATAATGATGCCCGTAAAAGTAGTTGTTCACAACCACCACGGGATGCCCATAATAACTGAGCGGACACCATCCGATATAATCGTGCCCCCAGTACCAGTGGACCCAAGCCGGCCCCCAGACTCTCGAAGGTATCCAGTACCAGCCGAGACCCCATCTCCAGTGCCATCTTCCATAATGGGAGACACACCATCCCCATGGATCGTACGACACCCACGTCCACCCCATGGCAGGATACCAGCTCCATCTTCCGTAATAATACGGTCGCCACTCATCATGGACCACATAAGGAACCCAGACATAACCGTAAGGCCGCTCGTAAACCCAACGGCCATTGTCGGCTAGTTCATCCTCGTACTCGTCCAGCTCTTCGGGAAGATAGTTGCTGCTCACAGGACGGGAGAGGAGGCTATCTCTCTCATTATTCCACTCAGAAAAACCGTCAACCGGACGGCCATAGAAGTCAACCGGGTCAGAAGAGAAATACCCGTTGGAAACAAGCAGTTTCTGTTCACTCTCCACAAGAAGGGAACCTTCTTCTCCCGCGGCTTCAACCGCCCCTTCATAAACCAAGAGTTCTGTCTCCCTGTTTTCTCTGACGTTAAACCTGTAGAGTCCTGCCTCCACTATGTAAAACGATGCATCCGGAGTGTGGATTTCAAAGCTCATATCTCCGTCCAAGTAACTCACCCTCAGAAATACGCTCCCGGACATCAAATGGAGTTTGATCTCATCATTTCCGCTTTTGGGGAGTACGACAAAATCGAGCTGAGTGTAGCTGTCTAGACGGAGATAGTTTTTACGGCCAAAATGTATTTCTGCCCGGCCTTCACGTGTTCCCATCTTGTCTCCTTCGACGACAGGTAAATTGACCACTCCTTCCTCATATCCCATATCTCCGGCCCTCTCGATGAACACATCTCCTTTGACATAGCTTAAGCGGGCATAACTATATTGGTAGGAACCTTCCTCTTCAGCACACAAGACTGGAGAGGCTAAAAAAGCGAAACAGGCGAAAAGAATGAATGATTTTCTCATTTTTTCCTCCATTTCCATAAATATAAAAAGCAAGAAATATGCCAACTTCAACTCCCCTGGAAGGCTGAAAAGGAGGAGCTTAAACCCTGTCCTTGATACAGGACAGATGACAGCTAATGGAGTCAATAGGAGGAAAAGGATGTTCCCCAAAAGAGAAAAAGGGGACAGGTGTACGCGCTCTCTACTAATTTGGTAACACTTTTTGGATGTCATTGCGAGCGAAGCGTGGCAATCTCCTAGAGAGAAATTATACTATTACGGCAATGAAGATATTCTTTTTATGAGATTGCCACGCTTCGCTCGCAATGACACTTTTATCCTTAGTATCATTAATAAAAATGTTACTTAATTACTGAGCATAAACAACAGGCCTCTTTTTTTGTAGAAGGAGGACAGTCCCAAAAAAAGGGGCCTGTCCCACTGCTGTCCGGTTGTTGAATTTCAAAATCCTTCT
>CAZSGR010000014.1:21197-30093 GCA_964606185.1 uncultured Eubacteriales bacterium | reverse complement strand
GGTCGGATTACGAAAAGTTGTCGGTGCATCTATGGGAGGGATTGTCCTCATTCTATCGAAAGAATATGTCAAATGGGTTGTTCTCGTTAATGTTTTTGCCTGGCCTCTCGCTTATTACTTTATGCGGAGGTGGCTTGAAGGGTTTGCCTATCACACAGGTCTAAATATCATGGCTTTTATTGCCTCGGGCCTGCTGGCACTGCTCATTGCGCTTTTAACGGTAAGTTTCCAAACACTCAAGGCCGCCGCAGCCAATCCTGTGGATTCTCTCCGGTATGAATGAAAGACCTCTCTACGGACTCACCAAGCAAAATCATCTGGTCTGTTGAATTTTCAGTTCAGCCAACCTTTTTCTCACATCCTCCACCTCAGGGATAACCGGCTCAGCATCCTTCTGGAGGACCGAGTCTATCTTAAACTAGATGTTTTTGAGATTTCGGTTGATTTGCTTCGGTTTTTGAGATGTTGACCTTTCCATTTTTGATTTGATATCCTTATTTCAGGATATCAGCGGGTGGAAATTTTGGAGAATGGTGAAGGATTTGTGGCAAACACCAAAAGCAAATTCCTATATTATCTACTCTTTTGTGTATGTGTCTGTCTGCTACTATCCGGATTTCTATCCGGCCTTTCTGCCACAGAAAAGCTGCCGATTGTGGTGTTGAAAGAGCTACTCCGAATCGTCGAGCAGCCTGAAGCATTTTTTTTCGCCTCCCCTGACCCCCCCCTGGTCGACGAACTTGGTTTTATCTGGGTGGCTGATAAAGATCAACTACTTCTTTTTTCACCTCAGGGAGAATTCATCCGTAATTTCTTTAAGAAGGGCCAGGGCCCGGGAGAATTGACCGATATGTCCGGTTTCATCCCGGAGTGTGAACGGGTTCTTGTTTTCAACCGCTATCCGCACAAGATGACCGCCTTTGGCCGCGAAGGCAACGTCCTTCAGGAGACAGCTATTTCCCAGATGCTCGGGTACGCAAGTTTGCTGGGGAGCTGGGAAGGACGCTTTTATTTTATCCGTGAATATTTTCAGGGCACCGGTGGCAGGGCGGTTTTCATTGACATCCCTGTGAGATTGCTTTCGGTTGCCCCTGACGAAGCGGATGCCCGCGTGGAGGGCCCTTGGTTTCCCAAACGCTATTTTGTGCGTGATACTAACTGGATCAAGAATGTCCACTTCCTCCAGATCGCCAGAGCTGATGAAACCACATTCCTTATCGCTTATAACGGGAATTATGACATCTATCGTCTCGACCTGAACCGAATGGAGATTTCTCCTTTCCTTAGCAAAAAATATCGCAAGGTAAGGATCCGGCCCGAATGGAAAACACCCAGCGACAAATTTCGTGCTCCCAGTCAGACATTGACAAAAAGCGAAGTCAAAGTTTTTGAACACGATGTGCTTGACGACGTGTTAAAAATCTGGGTTTTAAGGGGAAAAATATGGGTTTTGACCTCGACCTTCGATGAGAAGAACAGACTGGTTCGTGTCGATCTTTATGACCTGAAGAAGGCCTCATTCTTGGGCTCTCTCTGGTTGCCACTGCCTCGAGGGCTCGAGTGGATGCGACTCAGCTATGCGCGTATAACCCTGCATGAGAGCGGATTTTATGTTATCGCCCCAGTCGAAACGGGCGACCTGGAGCTGGTTCGTTATTCTTTTTCCGATCTTCCCAGCTGGGCTCGCTAAGTCTGTTTCAAGAAAAATGAGGAAAATGGGGATATTTTATATATTAACCCAATTTATCTTCAAATAATGGGAATAAAATTGAGGATCATTGACCCTCCTGTCTTCACTGTGGTCCTTCTTTCTTAGACTGTCAGTCGGCAGAAATTACGGAAAATTGTGAGATATTTCGGGCTTGCTCAAAAAGGAATTTCCTATACTTGGTCGTCTCGTTATTTTTTGATTTGATGCGTCCGGAGAGCCGATCCACTCCAGGCAAAAGGTTTTCCGTGTGCCGTTTGTCTTCCTCTCGAATATCAGCCATCACGCCCGGAAGATCTTTAGCAATGCTGTATTTTTCTGAAGGGACAACCACGCCAGCCAGCCTTCAGGATGATGTCAGATGGAAAATCGAAGATATTGCGGTGCAGGAATGATCAAAAATCATTCGAAGGCTACTCTGAGAGATTTCAGGCGCGCAATCTGGCTAACACGGCCCAGCTGACGGCAGCCGTGAGTCCGGCACAAAGCATTGGCCAAAGGCCGGAGAGAAGAAACAGTCCAATAAGGCTTAAGAGAGGATAAAGCGAGTATACGAGAGCGAGAGAGATGGCCGGAGGATCGATATGAGTATCCCCGTGAATGAGGAACAAACAGGCAAATCCTTCGGCTAAAAATGCGGCCAGTATCCCGAACGTCACGCCCCACCAGATATTCCCTGTAGCGGCAGCGATGAATTCGACAGAAAGCACGGTATGGATGACGACAGGAATCTTTACGCCAAAAACCAGAAGAACAAGAGCGGCAGCGGTCAGCCCGAAAACAAGCCCCGTGGAACCCGGAAGGCTGACGGCGACAAAGGCTGTCGGAAGGCTGATTCCTGCCGACAGAATGATAAGCGGCAGAGGACGGATATGCCAGGGCAGAGAGTCCTGCTCGTTGGAAGGATGCCAGCGCCGATCTCTTTTCCGAACTCTGCCCAGAAGCCCGGTCCGGCCAAACATCAGCCGGACGATAAAGACGTTGAGTGTAACGGAAAAGGCAATCGGATTTACCCAAAGAACACCGTTTTTTTCCGGTATCCAGGCCAGAAGACCCGCAAAAATGCTGCCCAGCACGCCGAAAAGACCACCGACCAACAGGACAGATGTCGAATTCAACCGAAGAAGGGGAGTGACGATGTTTCGTCCGCTGTCAAGCAAACCTTTTTTGGCGGCAAAAGCTGCGGCAGCGACTCCTCCGGCAAAAGAGACGTGGGGGCCGAGAAACGGTCCCCATGTGACGATGGTGTTAAACGACTGGTCTCCTGTTATCAAGGCGATGACTGTCCCCACGATGACAGCCAGACCGCAAAGAACAAAGGCGGGAAGCGCCCCGAAGGCGGCGCCGAAGACTCCTCCTCCGAAGGATGCGGCCAAGTAGGCCCAGTTAACGGGAATCACTGGCTCCTTTCTCCGCCTGCTCAAGAGAGCTTTTGATCAGGGCGCTGAGATCGGATACGGTCGGGTTATCCAGAACATCCCGGATCGAGATATTCGCCCCGAAGAATTTCCGCAGCTCACTCAGCATTGTCGTCGCCAAAAGGGAATGGCCGCCGAGCTCGTAGAAATTATCGGTCCGGCCGATCTTCTCGACTCCAAAAAGTTTTCTCCATATGCCTGCGACCTTGCGCTCGATCCTGGTCTCTGGTCTCGCGTACTCCGTTGAAAGGTTCGGGCGGGCATATCTCGGCTTTGAGGAGGCGTCCTCAAGATTCTTCTCCTTCTGCTTGATCAATTCCCTCCTGAGCCAGAGATCGATCCTGGCCTGCAGATCTCTGGTCGAGATAACAACGTTAGACGCATCCGGCCAGCTCAGGATACGCCGAAAAACATCGACGCCTTCCCGCGTGGTGATGCCGTTTCTCAGTTCCCTTTCAAACCAGTCTTTGAGTTCATCAGGCATGTGGGTCTTCAATCCCATTCCGACTTGTCCCCACATGTCCCAGTTGATGGCAATGATCCGCCAGCCCTTGTGGAAGCGGTGCTGGACCGCAAAGGCATCCAGGAAGGAATTGGCGGCACAGTAGTCTCCAAGCCCTATCCCTCCGAGAACGGAGGCGATGGACGAGCAGAGCACGAAGAAATCCAGCTTCAAGTTCCTGAATATTTCTGCCAGCACGATTGTTCCTTGAATTTTTGGTGTGAAAATCTCTCGGGCCGTTTCGTGTTTTTTCAATTGAAGAATCCCTTCTCCGGACAGTCCAGCAGCATGGATGATGCCATTGACCGGCCCAAAGATCTTCATCGCCCGAGTCAGTCTTCTTCTCATCTTGGAAAGGTCCGCTACATCAGCGGAAAGAACAAGGCATTCCGAGCCCAGTTTCTCCAGCTTTCGAAGGCTGCGGATCTTCCGGCTGATGGGATCACGTTTGCTGTGGCTTGCCAGCCATTCGTCCCACTCCTTTTTTTGAGGAAAACGGCTGCGTCCTGTGAGAATCAGCTTGGCTCCAGCGGTTTTAGCCAAATATTCTGCGAAAACGAGTCCGATCCCGCCAAGACCTCCTGTAATCAGATAGACCCCTCCCCTTCTGATACGAAACTCTGTCCTCATGGATTTCTCAAGCCGCACCTTCTCATAACTCTGAACCCAACGGTGGTTTCCTCTGTAGGCCACGATGACATCCGGGATGTCCGAGCGAAGCTCGGGCAGCAGCTGGTCCACAAGGCCGTGCAATTCTTTGGGACTTGCCGCATTGATCTGGACATCGATATTGCAGCACTTCACATTCGGATATTCCTGGGGAATGACTTTCACAGGGCCGAGAAGCGTTGCCTTTTCCGCACAGATCTTTTCCTCGCCCGAGACTTCCTGAAGGTTGTTCGAAATCACATATATCATGATCTCATCGGTGATGTTTTCTTTTCCGATCACCTGCGCAACGAGGAGAAGGCTTAGAAAGCCGAGCTCCTGGAACCGCTCGGCCCTGACTGCAGCTGGTCCCGTTTCATCATCATCAGTTGTGTTCCAGAGATGGATGATTTTTCGAGGAAATTTTTTCATCTTGTGGAGATCCCTGCCGAAGGCTTCATAGTCCGATGCCCGGCCGGGATTCACGGAGAAGGAATTCAAATGGCCTCGCTTGTATCTTTCTCCAGCATAGAGCTTGATGACTTCATGGCCTTCCTCCTCCAGCTTCTTCGCGATCCTCTTGCCCAACCCGCATCTGTCCATGAAAAGAAGACAGCATTGTTTCCTTTTTTCTTCTTTTTGTACTGCATGGGGCAAGCCAGACCTTTTCCATGAAGGAACTGAGAACCAATCAGCGATATCCTGGATTTTCTTATCCAGTAAATCCTGCAGCTCGGCAATATTCTGCCTGGGCTTAACAGAATCAATCCAGAAACGCTTTCGCTCAAAGGGATAGGACGGGAGGGGTATCCTCCGTCGTTTTTCACGGCTGTAATAAGCAGGCCAATCGATCTTCACTCCGGCCTGCCAGAGTTTTCCCAACGATGTCAGGAGAAATTCCTCATCCGGTTTGCCTTCTTTTGCCGTTTTCATGGAAGAGAGGGCGGCATTCTTTCCCGCTTTCCTGGAATGCACTCTGACAAATGAGCTCAATGTCCGGCCCGGGCCGACTTCTAGGAATACGCCATCGACTTCCTGCTGAATTCTCTGCACGGCTTCGGAGAAAAGCACGGTCTGCCTGATATTTCTTGCCCAGTAAGAAGGCTCTGTGATCTCCTCGGGATTGATCCAGTCTGCCGTGACAGTTGACATGATTGGAATTCGAGGTGCCTTGAACGTCATGCCGTGAAGAACTCTGGAAAAGGACCTGACCACCGGCTCCATCATCTCCGAATGAAAGGCATGGGAGGTCGCCAGATACTGGCTTGCCACGCCCTGCTTTCTCAACTCTGCCTTCAAGGCTCCGACAGATTCCAGCGGTCCGGAGACAACGCACAGGCTCGGGCTGTTCACAGCAGCCAGACAGAGGCCTTCATCGAGATGGGTCATCAGCTCATCCCTGTGCAAGGAGACGGCAAGCATTGCCCCAGGAGGAAGCTTTTGCATGAGCTTTCCTCTCTCTACCAGCATCCTGATAGCGTCCTCAACGCTCATGACACCTGCCAGGCAGGCGGCAGCGCATTCTCCGATGCTGTGACCGATGAGGGCCCGGGGCTTTACCCCCCATTTCTTCCATAACTGGGCCAGAGCACAGGAGATTGTGAAAACAGCCGGCTGGGCGATCTCCGTCTGATCGATACGCTCGGCCGCCTCCTCCTTCTTCTGCTCTGTGGGATAAAGAATTTCTCGGATATCCAGCCCGAGATAGCGGCTGAGTATTCCTGCGCAGCGGTCGACCTGTTCATGGAAGATCGGCTCATAGCGGTAAAGGTCGAGTCCCATGTTGACATACTGTGCTCCCTGTCCTGGAAACATGAATACGACAGGCTTTTCCTTCACGGCCTCAGAAAAGGATGTTTCGTTCTCCAGGGCAGACAGGGCTTCCTCGATCCCTCCGCAGACGATCGTTCTTCTGAAAGGAAAATCCTTTCGGCCTACACTCAGTGTATACGCGGCATCTCCCAGATCGGTATGCGGATTTTCCGTCAGATGGCGGGCGAGCCTGGCCGCGCTGGCATCAAGGGCTTTGCGTGTTTTAGCCGACAGCAGGAGGAGTTGGTTGGGCCGGGTCTTTTTTGATGATCTCTGCCGCGGAGCTTCTTCCAGTACGATATGGGCGTTGGTTCCTCCGAAGCCGAAGGCACTGACTCCGGCCCTTCTTGGAAAACCATCTCTTTCCCACTTCAGAAGCCTGGTGTTGATCTGGAAGGGGCTGTTGGCGAAATCAATATTTGGATTCGGCGTCTCAAAATGAAGGGTGGGAGGGATCAGGCCCTGCTTCAGGGACAAAACAGTCTTTATAAAAGAGGAGATCCCTGAGGCTATATTGACATGTCCGATATTGGTTTTCACAGACCCGACCCGACAAAACTTTTTTCTCTTGGAATGGAAAGCCTTTTTCAGCGCTTCGATCTCGATGGGGTCACCGAGAAGGGTTCCTGTGCCGTGGGCTTCCACGTAGCCGACGCTGTCCGGCCGCACTCCTGCTGCCTTGAGCGCGGCATCGATAACACTCGTCTGGCCCTCCACACTCGGGGCTGTAAACCCCACTTTGCCGTTCCCATCATTGTTGACGGCTGAACCCTTGACCACGGCGTAAATGTGGTCACGATCAAAAAGGGCTTTCTTCAGCGTCTTGAGAACCACTACTCCGGCACCGTCACCGAACACGGTCCCGTCTGCTCTGGCATCGAAGGTTCGGCAATGACCGTCAGAAGAGACCATCAATCCTTCCTGGAAGAGATATCCTCTTTTCTGAGGAAGAGACAAAGAAACGCCCCCGGCAAGAGCCATATGGCACTCTCCGCTCATGAGGCCCTGACAGGCCAGATGAATGGCGACCAGAGATGTGGAACATGCCGTGAGCAGTGTGAAGCTGGGGCCCTTGAGGTCGAACTTATAGGAAATTCTCGTGGCGATATAATCCCTGTAGTTGAGGAGGAAAGCGTCGTAGAATTCGGGCGTGTTCGCGGTTAAGGCCTGAACCCGGCGAATCCATTCATGATTCTCATTTGCTCCGAAATAGCAGCCGACCATTCCCTCAAAAGCATCAGGATCGTAGCCTGCATTTTCCAGGGCCTCCCAGGAGCATTCATGAAGGATGCGGATCTGCGGGTCCATCCTCTCCGCTTCTTTCGGCGGGTAAGAAAAAAAGTCGGAATCAAAGGCATCAATATCCTCAATAATCCCTTTGGCTTTAATATAATTCGGGTTTTTGTATTCTACAGGGCTGATTCCCGCCTCCTTGAGCTCCTTATCCGAAAAAAAGGATATGGTCTCGCGTCCTTTTATCAGGTTGTCCCAAAATTCCTCGATGTTTCGAGCGCCGGGAAACCGGCCGGACATGCCGATGACGGCTATATCGCTACAGTATTTTTTCTTATCTTTTCCGTTTCTTCCCATGGTCTTCCTCTTATTGAAAGGCAGTGATAATATCCTTTATATCTTTATAGATGATTTTTACAGGAAAATCGTTGTGGAATGCACAAGCCGCTATCTCGTATCCGTCAAAGGCATGGTACGTTTTAAAGTAAACATCCCTACACTCCCTTTCCTCTAACTTCAGACGGAAATAACCTTCCGGAAGGCTCTGTATGGAAAAAGACTCAAAAGGCAAGGATAATCCCTCTCCCACAGCTTTTGTGTAGCTTTCTTTAAGCGTCCAGAGAGAATAAAAGAAATGAAGCCTTTCGGATTTTGCCCTTCTCGCCAGTTCGGCTCTTTCGCTGGCGGAAAGGCAGATATCAGCAACATCCAGGTCGATGTCTTTGATTTTCTCGATATCCACACCGACGGGCAAGCGATCCACAGCACAGATGGCATAGCTGCCGGAGTGAGAGAGGCTGAAATGGATAAAAGGTTTACCGCAAAGCAGGGGCTTCTGGTTGGAATCATGAGACAAGGAAAGTTCATCCTTCCGAAGCCCTGTTTTTCTGATGAGAACGGACCTTATGAGGAGATCGCCAAGAAGGGCCCGATGGGCATCCTCCCACTGACGGTACCGTAGGATTTTTTCCCTCTTGTTCTCCCCGGTCAGGTGCAGTAGATGCAAAAACAGGCGATCGTCCAAGCGCTTTTCGAAGCTTGTGGCGTAGATGTCCATGATGAATCACAAAAATGACTATCTCTCAGTCTATTTTAATTTGAACTGCCCTCCATTCCAACTCAAAAGTATGGATATAATATTATACGAACAAAAACAGAAAAAGGTCGTAAAATGGTAGCACTTCCAGAATTAATAAAGAAAAAAGAGAGAAGGCACCAGAATTTGTGATACGCAGAAAACAAGGCCTGGTTCCATCCACATAACCACTCGCGGGGATTTACGTATGAAGTATCAGTGGTGAAATATCTTACCGGTTTTTTAAAAGATATCCTATGCCAGTCAATTTGATTTTTATCATGAATATTATTTCTGTGTTTCTGCTAATATTTTTTTCTATTTTTCTGGTTACCCGTAAAAAGCAATCCAGGCTCAGCAACTTTCTGCTAGCCGGATTCCTGTTCATAAACTCAATCCCTTTCCTTTTTGATATCATCAATTCTCTGGACCTTAAGATTTTTAGATCCTTACCGACATTATTTCTGTCATTTTTCAATCTTGATTTCCTAATGGGGCCC
>CAZSGR010000014.1:0-21097 GCA_964606185.1 uncultured Eubacteriales bacterium | reverse complement strand
ATCCTTACCGACATTATTTCTGTCATTTTTCAATCTTGATTTCCTAATGGGGCCCTTGATTTACTTTTACACCAAATCAGTGGCTATTAAGGATTTTCACCTGAAGAAAAAAGATTGGCCGCACCTGCTCCCAGTCATTGTGTTCAATCTTTACCTGCTTTTTTCGATCATTCTAAAACAAACCACCGGTGTACCCCTAAGCTTTATCCGCTGGGAGATAACCGCTGCTCTGTTGGCATCCCACATACTACTGGTCATATATGCCTGCCTATCGGTACGGGTATTAAGGCAGTTTACAGCTGCTATTAAAAATGTTTATTCATATACCGAGAAAATAAGCCTCAACTGGCTGCGGTTTGTCCTTGCGGGCTTCGGGATTATCTGGTTGATGATAATCGTCAATTGCCTGGTGCTAATCACGTGGAAAACCCTTATTCCCTCTCTGAATGACATTCTCTCGGCTGTGAACTTTGTTGTGTCAATAATAATTATTTTCTATGGATTAACCCAGCCAAAACTATTTACCGGGATTGAGTCAAAATCCAAATATGAAGGATCAACCCTGACCTCCGAAAATGCAAAACGATATACAAACCGATTGAAGGTTTTCATGCAGACAGAAAAACCTCATCTGACACCCGCGATAACGATCAACGAACTCTCAGAGAAATTGTCCATTCCTGCCAAACACCTCTCCCAGCTGGTTAATGAACAGTTCCAGCAAAATTTCTTCGATTTTATAAACAGCTATCGCATCGAGGAAGCCAAAAGATATCTTGTAAAGAAAAGCCATCGCAACCTCAATATTACACAAATTCTCTACGAAGTGGGTTTCAATTCCAAGGCCGCCTTTAACCGGGCCTTCTCAAAGCATGTGGGCATGAGCCCCAAAGAATTCAGAAGGCAATCGCAAGCTCAGGAACTGAGCATCCTCAGAAACAATCCATAAAAAATCAAAAAAAGGTCTCACTTCAGGAGATGAGGCGAATATATTTTTATTTGCATTATTATTAATGTTGAAAAGGATTTTTGAAAACAGGAGGAAGTTATGAAGCAAACAGAAGAAAATCAAACCAGCCGGCGTAAATTTTTAATCAATGCCATGCCTCTCTGTGCCGTGGCTTGTTTTGGCCCGGGTATGATATTCGCCAAATCCTCAAAATTGGGTGCATCCTTTTTGGAGCAGGAGACCCACAAATTTGACAAGGAGTATCCAGGGCCAAAAATAACCTACCGCCGGTTGGCGGGTATGCAGAACCGGAGTTTTATCCACTTTGCCAGATTCTTACAAAAAGAAATGGGCCAGGAAAAGGTGATTGAACTGATTAAGAAACAGACGGACGAACGGTTGCTACAACAGGCGAAAAATGATCTGAAAAGGCTGGGGAAATCGGATTTCAAGTCGTATATAAGCATATTCAGAGACCCAAGAATGCTGGCCAGTTTAAACATGGAAATAACTCAAGATACTGACACAGTGTTCGAGATAAAGGTTACGGATTGTCTGGCTGCGGAATCCTTCCTGCCCCACAAAGCCGGAGATATCGGTTATGCCGCGGTCTGCTGGGGTGATTACATCTGGGCGTCAGGATTTAACCCCAAGATTAAATTAATACGGGATAAAACCATCATGCAGGGCCACGGCTACTGCAACCACAAATACATCTGGACCGGTTAGCGACTTATTGTTTCTTATCAGGCCTAAATCGTTCAATAAATTTTATATCTACCCAATAGATATCATCGATACCAGCTCTTCTTCTTTCATTTGTAATAAATAGAAACTTCCCATCATGAGTAACTCCAGAAACTCCAGAATCCCTGAATTCTTTACCAAGGTTTTGAGGTTTCAACCAGATTCCATCCTTATTTCTAAACGAGATATACATATCGTTGTACTGTCCGAATCCGCCGGGTCTGTCCGAACTGAATATTATGTAATCTTCGTTCGGTCCTATGTGTGGATCATATTCCCAATATTTAGTATTTATAACACTTCCAAGATTTTCTACAATTTCATATTTTCCATTAATCAATCTTGCACAAAATAAATCATTTCCCTCGAATCCACCTCCTCTATTACTATGAAAGTACAATGTTTTATTTCTTGTTAGAGATGGAGAACTTTGATTACTGTTAGGTGTATTTACAGGATATTCTAATATTTTTGGACAATCCCAGCCATCACTAGTTAATTGAGTCATCCATATGTTGTGAGCGTGGTCTGATCCTTCACGAACAGGACGTTTGGAAGAAAAGTACAGTGTTCTGCTGTCCGGTCCAAAATTAAATGACCAATCCCCGAATTTACTGTTGAAGGGAACCGGAGCTGGCCGGGTCCATACACCTTTTTTCAGTTCGGTATAATAGATTGTTTTATGTGATTCAGGAGGTGTTCTTCGATTAAACAGGAAAATACTTCCATTTTTGGCGAATGCACCACCAGACTCCCCAAAATTTTCTGTAGAAATAATCCCCGGTGCAAAGATTTCAGGTGTTATCCCGGGTGGTTTTTGACCGAGTTAGGGGCCTTTGAGAACCGGGAAGTCATCCTGCTGAACGGAACAGCTCAAAATGAGTAAAACCGAAGACAAAACGCCGATAGAAATTATGAATCGACTCATATTAAACCTCTATTGATTGATTAAATGAAAACACAAAACGAAATCATACCTATCCTCGTAATCGACACTTGTTTTGAGCGGGTAAATCGGTCACTTCGAGGCGAAAGCCCTGAGACCCTCTATCAAACTTCGAGCCAATATGGACATATGATTCTCTTCAGGCATTTTGACATATTTCCAGGTTAAACCTTCGGGTTTGTTTTTCTCGAGAATTCCTAAAAACGCCTCAATCTCAGGAATCAGATTTCGTTCATTCCCCACGCATATGTACAGAAAATTGGTCTGTTTATTTCTTTTCTCCAAGAAAGATTCCGCGTTTTTTAAGATATATTTCTGATCCCCGTCGTACACCATCCAGGGACTACTGACGAGCACGGAATGAAAAACATCGGGCTCTTTAAGAAGGACATACACGCCGAACAGCCCTCCGATAGAGTGGGACCAGAACAACCTTTGTGGGGCCGTTCTGTAATTTTTCTCAATAAAGGGAATCAATTCGTCCTTTATAAATTTAAGGAAATTTTCCGCTCCTCCGCTAGTCGGGCCATAATCAGCGGACGGTGTTGGAGTCAAATCCCTTTTCCCATCTCCCAGGTCAAAAGCGACTGTGATCATCTTGGGTATCATTCGCATTCGACTCAAGCCAGCCATCACTCCCGTATTAAAATGAAAATCAGGGGCCACACTATAAAGCATGTAGAGAACAGGATATTTATCTTCGGAGCGTGAATAACCATCCGGAAGGAATATGTAGACATTCCTGTCTTCATTCAAGATACCTGAATGGATAACCTTCTTTGTGCCGATACTGAATTGTTCAGCCTGTTCCTGAGCAAATGCAGATAAGGCAAAAGTGGCAATAGCCATAAAAAGGAAAATTCTTTTCTTAAACATAGAGCTCCTCCGTAAACTAAAAATTGAAATTATTTCTTCTCGAGCTTTTTCAGCATCTCTCTGGCGTTGTTGTTGTCCGGATTGAGCTCGAGGGATTTTTTATAATTTTTGATCGCTTTTCTGGTGTCTCCGCTATTCATGTACGCTTCAGCCAGGCTGTCATACACGTTTGCCGATTTGGGGTACAGTTCCACATTCAGTTTGAAAATCTCTATGGCCGCTTTCATTTCCCCGGCTCCCATCAATCTGTATCCCATCGCATTAAACTCGCTTTCCTCAAAATAAAGCTTATTTCCTGGATCGGATCTTATTTCTTTAAATTTTTTCAATCCGGCCTGGATACCGCTTTCCCTAATCTCTTGTTCAATCCTGTAGGCGGCTGAGCCACTGATCATTCTCTCCACTTGGTTAAGACGTTGACGGATCATGGCTGCATCCATATCTCTAACAGCCAGAAATTTCTCATAGTAATCTTTAGCTTTTTCGAATTCCCCCATGCCTCTGTAGATCTCTCCGAGCCGCAAGAGTGCATTCAATGATTTCGGATACAGGCTCAACTGGCACTCAAACAGCTCGATAGCCTTTTTTGTTTTTGCCTGCTCACTCAATTTATCGCCTTCAAACGTCAGCATCAGCGAAGGCGGGTCGACCTCAAAGCCGTATGCCCAGGATAGGTTTTCATAATAATGGATAACGTCCTTCACAGTGTTTGTCTGGAAATTCTCCGGCAGCTTATGCCCGGGAAACAATTCCCTCAGTCCTTCTCTAAAGGGAAGAGGGGCAATGAAATAGCCAGACGGTTCCCTGAATTCTACTTTATAACGGAAACCGTCAGGCTTTTCGGAGTCAAGGAGTTTGGAAAACTTTTCAGCGTATTCCAGGTCTTGGGGACGCTCATTCTTTTCGCATTTTATATAAAGAAAATTCTTCAAAGACTCTGTATTCTTAAAAAACAGCTTCGCCTTGGGATAAAGATAATCCGAATTCTCAGGATTCATAAAAGGATTTTCTGATAGAACGGCTTGAAAAAGCCCAGGTTTGGTGATGAGGGCATACAGACCAAAAACAGCGCCGGCCTGAGGCCCTGCGAGTATCCGGAAATTCTTTGTCCTGTAGTTTTTATCGATATAAGGAATCAATTCTTCCTCAAAAAAACTTATGAAATCATCTGCCCCACCGCTATCGCTGCGGCCCCTGATTTTAACTGGAAGATTATCCCTGTACCTGTTGGTATTCGCCACTCCGATGATGATCACAGGCGGAATCTCTCCGGTTGAGCCGAGCTTCTCCGTGATAATGGCTGCTTCCGCAAAATAGTTATTTATGTCTTGCCCGTACAAAAGGTACAAGACAGGATAGCTCAATCGGGTATCCCCGTACTCCCGGGGAAGATGGATAAGGAGAAGCCTGTCTTCATCCAGGACATGAGAACGAATCACTCTGTATTTGCCGATGACGACATCCTCCCCATCCTTCTGGGCAAAACACAACATCTGCCCGGAAAAAAAGAACATTATGGATAGAAACAAAAGAAAAAAAATGATCCTGTAATTTTTCATCATGTCCTCCCTTATTTATCTTAATTCATCCGGTTTGAATTCCTCAATGATTTTTGTATCCACCCAGAAAACATTTCCGGGGCCATCGAGAATTTTCTTCGTATTCAACTTCGACACTCTGTTAATGATAAAGAATGGGCAGGCGATAAAGATTATTTTTCTATTCACTATCTGCCCCTCCACATTTAATAAGTACGATTCTAACCTATTAAGAGTTTATCAACTGTCCAAACCCTGTTTAAATATTTCTGTGCTGTCACAGACCTGAACCTTATGCCGGGATGGGAAGTTTCAATGATTCTCAAAGAGGTTGTTTCAATGAGCAGAGATTTTCATTATTTACCGAAAAATTCCAACAATTGCGGTATGTCCATTTCATGATGTTTGCCAGGTGTTACGATAAGTCGAACCGCATCTTCCGCGCCGAAAGCCTTATAGATTTCTTTGAGTTCCTCTAAAGACTGAGGGACCGTTTCGTTATAAGAGGCGGAGGCATTGGTCGGACTGGGTGTATCCAGCTCGCCATAATGTAAAACAATAGGACTGGGCGCATTCAGGCCGGCAATATCACTCCGGTCCATCCACTCCAGGATGCAGGGAATACAGTGGGCAGGCGCATTATAACACCGTTCGAAAATGACTGAAAAAGAACCCATGGTTCCACTGGCAAAAATTTTTCGGATACGGTTGCTAAAGACCGGGTAAACAACTGCTAAATCTCCACCATAAGAAATTCCAGCCACGTCGAGCTCTTTAACGTCATGAGTTTTGACAAACCATTCTTCCCAGCGCAGCAGGTCTTCAACCGTCTCGCCGATCACAGAATTCCCGTAGAGAAAACCATCTGTAACGAGAGTGAACTGACTGTAACGCCCTATCCAGTAATCCAGCCGATTGATTTCAATTTGGTCTGCAAGATCGTTCAACGTGCTGAAACCGCGCAGCTCTGGCGCGAGCACGAGGTGTCCATCCTTGGCGAGTTCTAAAGCATACAGGTGGTGGTAATCATCCACAAGACCGATTGTCGGCTCGACCGAACCATGACCATGGATGGCCATCACAGCGCTTTTTTGGGGAACAGTTGGGTTTGGAGTCAACACATAGGCAGGAATGGAAAGATTATCGTCAATTTCCATCACCAGTGCATGAATAGTGATTCCTTGAAATTCTATTTTTCGAAGTTCCTTCACTTTGCCCGGATCAACCTCAGAAATCTTGAGAATTTCCTTCAGTTTTTCTTTGGCCTTGATTTTCCATTCATCCGGAGGAATATTCACATTGCGAAAAGAGAGACGTCGATTCGCTGGAGGATGACTGAATTTCAGATTCAACTCAGACTTTTTGATTAAAAAATTCCGAAGTTTTTCGGTCTCCTCCCCATTCACTGCGTTGGATTGTTTTTGACAGGCTGAATGGAGAAGAAACAGCAAACAAAAAAGAACAAATATTTTTTTACACATTTTAATCTTCCTTATGAGGTTATATCGAGTTCAACGGCACTCACAGAGGCCTTTGGAAACGTCCATTTCCCGTCTCGAGAAATGGGTGATTCTTTGGGATTGGTGATTTCCGGTTTGTACTCAAAAACTTCATAATCCGGTTCAAGAGCAATACAAAATGAACGACCGGAGACTATCTTTTTCCCTTGGACTGCAAATTGAGTTGACACCGACCGAGTTCGATTCGTGTTGACGACATGGAGAAAGATCCTGCTTTCAGTGATACTCGCGGTCACATCAAGGTCAGAAGGACAAGCTGCAACTTTAAGCGCCCTTTGTCCCGTGTGTTTTCGATAGAGGGCCATGACCATGGCCACGGGCATCATGAATGCTTTTCCAGAACCTTGCGGTGTGGGAATGATAACCGCATTATTTTGCCAGCGAGTTCCGCAAAAATCAGCGAGCGTGGCGATTTTGACCAAATCACCGTTTCGCTCATGGACATTGAGAATTCTCGCATTTGAAACTCCCGCCGTCCAGGTGGAGAGGGCTTCACACCGATTCCGCCCGGGAAGAAAAAAGTGAGACTCTGTGATGACCAAAGGGATATTCAAACCAGCCACACGTTCCCGCATTTCTTGAATTTTACTCTGCTGCTCTTTATAAGCCTTCATGAAATATTCCCAGGTTTTGGCCCAATCCTTTCGATACTCAATTCCTCTTAATGGAGAGTCTGCACCACCCGGACCAAAGCCGTTGTGAAAGGCCAGATACTGGAGCTCCTCCCCTGCAATCTCGGCCATTTTTTTGGCCCAATCCCCTGCTCCCCAGCCAATCAGTTGAATGGACGGGTCGGCTCTCCGCATCAACCTGGCAAAAGTCAGAGTCTTTCTGGCTCCCGTCTCTGCATCCATCGCATCCTCTCCATAGGAGGTTTCATTGCCGATCTGCCAAAATTTAACATCGTACGTCTCTTTATGACCATGCTGAATTCGGGCCCGATTGGATGGATTGTTGCAGTAATCCACCCATTCGGCAGCCTCTTTTGCATCGCCAGAACGCACGTTGCCTTTGGTAGAAATGGCCCAATTTTTTCGACCATCCGATTCAAAATTAATACAGATTAATGGGTCCATCCCTGTCTTGCGGCAAAAATCGACAAACTCATGCGTGCCCACCTGGTTGTTATAAATTCCTCCCCACAATTGATTAACCATCGGTTTCCGCTGGTTCATCGGACCGACGCCTTCTTTCCAGCGGTAATAGGAAACAAAGCAGCCTCCCCATCGCAGCATGGTGGGGGATAATTCCTTAGTAATATCAATCACATCCTGGCGCCAGCAATCATGATTGAAATCCCAGGCCGCGTCCACAGAACCATCTGTGGTTCCCAGCGGCTCCATAAACTGCATGTATAAATAGGGAGAGAGTTCAAATTGGGGTGCCGGATCGATTTCCAAGATTTGTTCCCCCGATTGATTATTTTTGGGCTTTGTAAATGAGAATACCGATGGCTGAGCTGCCAGAAGTGTTCCGGCTGTCAGTATGGAACAATCTTTTAAAAAACCTCTTCGTGTTATTTTTTTAGACATTCTCATCCTCCTTTGGCTATCTGAAAATTATATTAAATCTATAATTCTATTTTGTGTACAGGATCAATTCGCGGCTTTCATAAGGAATGGGATAGGCCGTGATCCAGGCTTCAGGTTTTATCTCATTCAAACCGTCTTGAAGAATGAGTACGACTATCTCCAAATTTTTCCCGGTCATCTCTGGTTCTAACGGAAAATAATAGGTGTAGTCTTTCTCCGCCTCGACATTGAAATATTCCCAAGTATTACTGGGGAAGGAAACGCTTCTATCCGACGCACCTATATATCTATCATCAAGACGAAGAGCCGCGTAGGCCCCCTCATTCCCGTGATGTCCATTGATGGCCACAGCCAGATAACTGTTTTTGTGGATCTCTTTCAGACGAAAAGGTAAAGACCAGGGAGAAACCGCAGGCCTATCCTTGTATGAATGAAAAAGGTTTGACGCCCGCCATTTTGATCGTTCTAATTTTTTTTTCTTCAAATACGCTTCAATCTCAGCGATTCTCTGCGGGGCACCATGAATGCGCAAATAGCGTATCGGGAAATCAGAGGGAACAGTCGCCAAGGCAATGGTTCCTTTTCCTCTGCAGCCGAGCTCTAATGTGGTCCAGGTTTTTAAATCCGCGGACACCTGAGTTTCCGTATCCTCGTCAAAGGTATGAAGAGCCGGATTCAGATCATGCTCCTCTCTATCTCTCATCCTGATCACTAATTTATCCATGAATATCGTTTCGCCAAAATCCACCCGGACAGCCCGTTTGTCTAATCGCGCAATAAAAAAAGTATTCAAATTCGCATCGAACAGGTTTTTATCCCAGATACCTCGATTGATAAACATCTTTTTGTTGAAGAATGCGTCACGGGAGGCAATGACTTGAGGGATACGACTGGGCCCGGATCTCTGCACGGCTCTGACTTCTAAAGCGTTATTATCCGCGGCAAAACAAGTGGCTTCGAAAAGCGCTTCCGCATCGGCAGGAACTTTGCACGGTTGAAGCACACCAATCTTTCTGTGCCAGGATTCTTCATTCGCTTTACCGGGAAAATTGACTTTTATTTCCTTTCCTCGAATGAGACCATTCATTTGGACACCGTCAATTCGGGCTGTCGTGAACTTTCGATATTCAGTAGGGAGTTGAATCTTAACCGTACTTCCAGGCATTCCTAGTAATTTAAAAATGACCGCTTGACCGGGAGTATCCCGGACAATTTCGTAGTCACATCCCCGTATGCCATATTCATCAATCTTTCTTGTGGAGGCAAGAATTAAACTAGTCCTGAAAGGCAAAACTTCGACTTCTAAGCTATTTCCCCATTGAAAATAATCCAAGATGCGTTCGGAGGGAAATAGTTGCCGCACGGATACATCTTTTTTATTCTTTTTCAGTCCGATACTCTCATCTAGTTGAATTCGATAAGTTCTTGTGTTCCATGTTAAATTTCTCAAAGAAATGAATCGAGTGCGACTATTCCCCCTGGAAACGGCAAAAGGACCATATTGATCTTCCGGCAATGCAATGGCTTCAACGAGAATATCTTTGAATCTTCGATGAAGGTTAAAAATCCGCGCTAATTTTGGAAATTCGTCATCGCGTAAAAACCAGGGATTGCCGTAGATCGAAGGGGAAAGCAACAGAGAACGGTTAAAGGCCTGCAGCACTAATTCATCTTCCCAAAAATCCAGACAGGAAGACAGACACACGCCATGATCCTCCAGTCTCCTAGTCAATCCTGGCGTTAATTCTCGCGCGAGAGCACCTGCCCTGTGATGAGTGGCAGTTCTGTCATTGGGCATAAAGACATCAATATAGGTTTCCACGCCTTCCCATAAAGATGTGGTGACAACAGGCTGAGCTGCTCCAAAATTCACTCGATGGTTGAGGATCATCAGGTTCGGACAGTATGTCCGACAGGTGTCTATTGTTTGTTTAAAGATTTCCTGTTTCTCTGGCCTGAGCTGGCCGGCCACAGCATCTATTTTGAAGGCGATAAAGTTATAATCCCGGCACAGTGATATCAGCATGTCCATTCGGGCCTTTTCCTCTTCGGAGGTAGTGCCAAAACCATCCGGTCCCATCCAAACCGCTAAACGGCTGCCAAAACCAGCTGCTTTTTTCACTAACGGCATAAATCCATTCGGGAATTGAGACTTGAATTCTTCACTGTGCATGGTTCCGTAATGATAAGGGATAAGACGTCCCACACCGGCTGTATACGGACCATCATCGATGTTTCCCACATCCAGGGCATAAATATCGAGAACCATACCATACTCATCGTGAAGCCATTGAAAAAAATCCATGTTGATCAATGTTTGGGTCTCGGTGGTTCCCTCATACTGGCTGTTGATCCAATCAAAATAATGAGACCGAGAGGGAATTTTCTCCAGTTCTTTCTCTGTAATCTGAGCATGTCCAACAGAGTGGAACAGTGCTGTTGATAGAATGCTCAGGCTTAAAACAGTGAAGAGAAGATTTTTCCTCAGCCAAAGTTTTCCATTGAAAAGAGGATAATTCATGTTGACCTCTCAGACATTCTTTTCGTTCGTATTTTTTCGGTTCGTGGACTGGGCAATGAAATCAAACTTTAGATATCATTTTCTGAATATTTTTAAAAGTCAAAAATGAATATCTATAAATCACTTTGATAGAAAAGCAGGTGCATTCTTCAAAAAGGAAGGAATAATGCCCCGGTGAAAATTTCTAGTTTTTAATTATACTCTTTGACGCAATCATTTTTAATTGATATTCTTTTTTCGCTAAATACATGGGGAAATGGATGAGCATACTCCCCTGGTAAAGGAATAATGTCATGAGTAAACAAAGGATATTCCTGCGAATATTTTTTCCCGGAGTATTAGTGCTGGTCCTCTCCGCTCTTTTTTTAAGCGCTAAAGAAAATCCTTTCAAAGAATTGAGGATAAACGGAAAACGGCTTGAACAGCGAATTTTAGAGCTTGCCGAGTTCGGCAAAAATGTTCAAGGCGGAGTCAGCCGTGTCGCATTCAGTGACGCAGATATTCAGGGACGGGATTTTCTCCTATCACTGATGAAAGACGCTGGATTGAAAATCCGGATAGATGAAGCGGGGAACATTATCGGACGGAGAGAAGGCTGCAATCCAGAACTTCCTCCCATTCTCTTTGGGTCACATTCCGACTCTGTGCCTGATGGCGGAATTTATGATGGGGCTTTAGGCGTTTTAGGAGCAATAGAGTGTGTTCAGACGCTTGAAGAGAAGAATATCATAACCCGGCACCCTCTCGAAGTTATTGTTTTTACTGATGAAGAAGGAGGGTTGATAGGAAGTAAGGCACTGATTGGGACGCTGACAGAAGGGGCGCTTGAAGTCACCAGCCACAGCGGGAAAACCGTGAAAGAAGGGATTGCGGCAGTCGGCGGCAGACCGGATAAGCTGGCAGATGCGGTCAGGAAAAAAGGGGATATCGAAGCCTTCATAGAGCTCCATATAGAACAGGGCAAGGTCCTTGAATCCGGAAATATCGATATCGGAGTTGTTGAAGGGATCGTGGGCATCAATTGGTGGGAGGTGAAGGTTGATGGCTTTTCAAATCATGCGGGAACAACGCCAATGAATATGCGTCAGGATGCTCTATTGGCTGCGTCTCACCTGATTATCGCCGTGAACCGGGTAGTCACATCAGTAGAAGGGAGCCAGGTCGGAACAGTCGGTCGAATCCGGGCTGAGCCGGGCGCGCCGAATGTCATTCCAGGAAAAGTGATCATGAGCCTTGAACTGCGGGACCTTGAGGAAGAAAAAATCGATAGGCTTTACAAAAATATCAGGGAGGAAGCCAGAGCCATTGAAAAAAAGACGGGCACCCGCATCACTTTTTCTCCCATTGAAGCCACGGCTGTTCCAGCCCCTACTGATCCTCGTATTCAGAAATACATAATGGAAGCGGCCCGTGAATTGGGTCTAACTTCCCTTCTCATGCCCAGTGGAGCCGGACATGATGCCCAGAACTTAGCCAGAATCGCTCCCACCGCAATGATATTTGTTCCGAGTGTGGGCGGGATCAGTCATTCGCCAAAAGAGTACACCCGTCCTGAAGATATGGAAAATGGAGTCAATGTGCTCCTCCATACGATTCTCAAGATCGACCAATCTGAGGACTGATGGAGTTAAAACCGAAGGATTGGGGGAGGAAGTAGAAATAAGCCGGTAGCAGGCGGCTAGGATTTGAATCAGCAATCTCCGGGTTATGACATCTTTGGATTGAAGGCTATACTTGTGTTCCAACTTGTCCGATCAATCGTCCGGATTCGGACACTCCCTGTGCTAAATCGAACAGCTCCTTCGCTTTCTCCAGTAGAAAATGGATCCCTGTCCCATATGAACCAAGTTGGCACAAAAACTGCATATATAGCAGTGTTATATATAAAACTCAGTGAGGTACAACATGATCTCTAAAGCATTGGTCGCGGCGTCGACGAAACCGTTGCTTCTTTCGATCCTTTTGGATGGAGAAACCTACGGCTACCGGATCATAAAACAAATGAAAATACTGTCCGGCGGACATCTGGAATGGTCTTTCGGCATGCTCTATCCCGTCCTTCATCGCCTGGAGAAGGATGGCTTCATCGTGTCCAAATGGAAAGCTTCCGACAAGGGACGGCTCCGGAAATATTACCGGTTGACAGACGCCGGACACCGGGAGCTCGAGCGGGAGAAAATCCAGTGGTTGACCGTAAATGAAGTTTTTAACAGGCTGTGGAGGTCATCGGAGGTCCGGTCATGAAAAAATCGAAAAAGTTTCAGACAGCTTTCGACCTGGACAAGGCCATCGTGGAGTGGAGCCAGCGACTGAAACGCAGCGGAGCTCTTGAGGACGGGATGATCGCCGAGCTCCAGGCCCACCTGATGGACGAAGTGGAGGACCTTGTCGGACAGGGGAAGAGCCCCAAAGAAGCATTCCGTGAAGCGACCGCGTCGGTCGAGAGTGCCGATGTAATCGGGCGCGAGTACTACAAAACCTATGCCCGAGGTCTCTTCGCCACACCGCCTCGGCGGTCGGGCAGCTTAACTCCGGCTCTCTTTCTGAACTCCTTAAAGGTGTCTTTCCGGAAGATACGCCAGCAAAAGTGGTATTCGCTGATCAGCGTCAGCGGCCTGGCAATCGGGATAGCTTGTTCCGTCTTGATTCTTCTTTGGGTCCGGCACGAGCTCTCCTATGACCGGTTTCACAATAATGCCGAAAACATCTACAGGGTAATTATGGAAGATAACTTGAACGACGCCTTTTCGGTCCATCCCTGGCTTCCCTTCCCTCTCGGACCCGCCCTCCAGAACGAGTTCCCGGAGATCGCTGCTGTCTCCAGGTGGTATCACGACAACATGGCCGTTCGCTACAAAGAGAAGGCCTATACAGAAATGGATTTTTTAACTGTCGACCCCTCTTTCTTTAAAATATTTTCGTTTCCTTTCCTTCAAGGAAATCCCGCTGAGGCGCTCGCCAATCCGAATTCCATCGTCATCCGCGACACAATGGCCAAGAAATATTTCGGCAACGAAGATCCTATAGGGAAAGTCCTCAACCTCAGCGGAAGAGCAGACCTCGCTGTTTCAGGGGTCGTTCATGTCCCGGAGGAGTCGGATTTTCAGTTCGATTTCTTCTTCTCATTCCAATCCTATCCTCTATTCAACGTTGACATGGCTTCCTTGGAAGCCAACTGGAATGGCAAGAACTATCACGTCTATCTCCTTCTCCACAAGGACAGTTCCGCCGCGCTCCTGGAAAAGAAAATCTCCGGATTCCTGAAACCCCGCACTCCGGGCCAGAACCAAGTCCTCCGCCTTCAGAAACTCTCCCGGATCCACCTCTTCAATCCCGACGGTTCGGACGGGGCGATGCGATACGTCCGCATTTTTTCCTTGGTGGCCGGCTTCATCCTGCTTATCGCCTGCGTCAACTTTATGAACCTGGCCACAGCCCGCTTTGATGGGCGCGCCAAGGAAGTCGCTCTCCGGAAGACGCTGGGAGGAACGCGAGGACAGCTCATCCGGCAGTTTTTCAGCGAATCCTTCCTCCATTCCGGCCTGGCCATGACCGCAGCCATTCTCCTGGTGGAAACCGCCCTGCCCGTCTTCAATCAAATCACAGGGCGCCGGCTGAGCCTTGACTTTTCCCAAATCGATCTCCTGCTCGGGCTTGCCGCTGTCGTCGTTCTTGCCGGACTCATTTCAGGTCTTTATCCCGCTCTATTCCTCTCGTCGTTCGCACCGACGCGGGTAATCAAGTCCTTTTCTCATCGAGGGAGACACGGCTCGTTTTTCCGTAAAGCCCTCGTCATCTTCCAATTCACTCTCTCGATCATGCTCATCATCGGGACACTTGTCGTCAAGTCCCAGGTCTCGTACATCATGAACCGGGACCTCGGCATGGCCAAGGAAAACATTGTCTATCACCTGATGCAGAAAAAAACCCGGGACTCTGTGGAGGTTGTCAGAGAGGAACTCCTTAAACATCCCGATATCCTGAGTATCGCCAGCTGCAGCAGTCTGCCTTCCAATATCCAAAGCTGGATCGGCTACATTAACTGGGATGGACGCTCCGCCGAAAGGCAAATCTTCCCGGCCTTTATATCGGTCGACTCCGACTTTGTCACCACAGCCGGCCTGACCATTGTCAAAGGCCGGGATTTTTCCAGGTCTCGCCCCGCGGACGCGAATAATTTCATCATCAACGAGACAACTCTCCGGCAGCTGGGGATCGAAAATCCAATCGGCTTAGAGCTGCGCTTTTGGGGCCATAAGGGACAGATCATCGGAGTCGTCAAGGACTTCACCAACCGGCACATGTCCTCTGCCACTGCACCTATGATTCTGTCGGACGGCGATTGGGGATCCAGCCGGAACTATCTCCTCCTGAGGCTGCGGCCGGGCAATCCCACAAATGCCCTTAAACACTTCCGGCAGGTTTGGGGAAAAACCAATCCGGGTTTCCCTTGCGAATACGAGTTCCTGGACGAAGCCTTCGACCGAATGTATACGAACGAGCAGCGGCTGTCATGGATATTCTTTTCCTTTGCCGTTCTGGCCGTCATTATATCCTGCCTCGGCTTGATAGGCCTCTCATCCTACACCGCCGAAGAGAAAACCAAGGAGATCGGTATCCGCAAAGTGCTGGGGGCGTCTCCCTGGAAAATTATTTCCCTCTTCTCGCTGAATTTCACGAAACTGGTCATCATCGCCAACGCCATCGCCTGGCCCGCCGGATATGTGGTCATGCAGCGATGGCTTCAGGACTATGCCTACCGGACGAGCTTCGGAATATGGGTATTTATTCTGGCGGGCGGCCTCGGCTTATTCATCACCCTTCTTTCTGTCGGGTACCAGACTCTCCGGGCCGCCACAGCGAATCCCGCCGACAGCCTGCGTTATGAATAAATAAAGACGCATCTCATCCCATTAGGCATAAAAAAATCCTCATATTGGAAGTAATTAGGGAAAAAAGGGTCAATAAAAACGAATTTAATCCCATTAAAAGGCCATAGCGCCGGGACAAAAACTGCAAGAATGTTAAGCGATTGATATCAATAGAGGCAGGTCAATGACAATTTACAGAAAATTACACTCCCAATATAAAGGGACCATCTCCAAATTTCAATGAATAAAGAATAGGAACGGGAAGTGTTAAAAAACTTTGTGACTGCTCAAGCGGCCTCAAGTTCTGAGAGAAGGCCTGACATGAGTTCTTTGACGGTCACGATCTTGTCGATACGGTAAGCATTCTGGCCACAAAAGATGAGGCCGTGGTCAACATCCCCGAAGTAAGAATTTAATAGAGCCTGTGCAATACAGTACCTCGCATCACTCACTTTACAGGCCGTGAGACATTTGTAAGGACAATTGACCTTAAGTTTTCCTTTGATTTCTAAATCATCTAAAAATTTATTCTGAATAGCCCGTCCTGGCATACCGACAGGACTCTTAATGATAACGATATCCTCTTCCTTGGCATCCAGGTATTTCTGTTTAAATTCCTGGGAGACATCGCACTCCTCGGTGCAGACAAATCGCGTAGCCATCTGGACTCCTGATGCACCCAGGCTCAACATTCGAGCTATATCCTTTCCGTCGAAGATCCCGCCGGCTGCGATTACCGGAATTTTCTTTCCGTATTTATCTTCATAGCTTTTTATCGTTTCCAAGATCTCCGGCAAGAGATTATCCAGAGAATATTTATCGGGTTGACCAAGCTGCTCTTCGGAGAAACCCAGATGTCCTCCTGCGAGAGGTCCTTCAAGGATAATGGCATCGGGAATCCTCTCGTAGCGTTTGTCCCATGAGCGGAGGATGAATTCAGCTACCCGTGCCGAACTGACTATGGGCACGAGGCTTATAGAATTGTCTTCGATCAAGCCGGGAAGCTTTACAGGGAGTCCGGCACCGTAGACGATTATCTTAATTCCTTCGCGTATGGCAGTCATGATCAGGTCATTGACATTGCTGAGCACTCCCATGAAGTTGACGGCGATATTGCCGTTAGATGTGCTTTTCGCTTTGTAAATCTCTCTCTCCAGGGCTTCTCGAGATATTTTCTCATAGTCATACTTCGATGCTTCTATATCACCCAGGCCTATGCTCGAGATGGTTCCAATCCCTCCTGCCTCAGCCACGGCTGAAGCCAGTGAAGCTAGAGATACTCTCACGCCCATGCCTCCCTGGACGATCGGTAAGTCTGCGGTGATATTTCCAATTTGAAGCGTTGGGATTTTCATTTTTTATTCTCGAATTTCTTTACTACGAGGCAGACATTGCCTCCACCGAAGCCGAAAGAATTACTCATTGCCATCTCGAGATCGATCGATTCGACTCCATTAGTCACATAATCGAGAGGGCATTCCGGGTCGGGTTCCTCATAGTTGATCGTAGGGGGCAGTTTACTTGTATGGACACTCATTACAGTGGACACGAATTCCGTTGAACCGGCGGCTGCCAAAAGATGACCGATCATCGACTTAATAGAGCTGATTTTAAGATTCTCACAGTGATCACCAAAGACCTCCATAATGGCCGCACTTTCTATCTTATCATTCAAAACAGTAGAAGTCCCGTGTGCGTTGATGTATTTCACTTCCTGCGGACCGATGCCAGCATCATTCAAAGCCGCTCTCATGACCCTGATCATTCCATCGCCTCCAGGTTCTGGAGCCGTGAAATGAAAGGCATCAGCCGTATTCCCATAGCCAACAATCTCGGCATAGATGCGAGCATTCCGGCAGAGAGCATGCTCAAGTCGTTCTAAAACAACAATGCCGGCCCCTTCCCCCATCACAAAGCCGTCCCGGTTCTTGTCAAATGGCCGGCTTGCCTTTCCCATGTAATCATTCCTAGTCGACATCGTTCGCGTCGCGCAAAAGGCGGCGAAGGGCAATGGACTAATACATGCCTCCACACCTCCCGCCAGCATGATATCGGCATCGCCCCTCTGAATAATTCGGAAGGCATCGCCGATGGCATTTGCTCCCGTTGAACAGGCAACACATGGCGCAGAAAGAGGACCTTTTAAACCATAAGTCATTGATACCATGCAGGCTGCCATGTTTATGAGTGACTTGGAAACAAAAAAGGGACTTATAGATTTTGGCCCTTTTTCATGAAGCTTAGAATATCCGTCTTGTATCGTAATGGCTCCCCCGATTCCAGAGCCTATGATGACTCCTGCCCTGTTGCCATCAAAAGCAAACGTATTTAAAGCGGCATCATTAAGTGCCATAAACGATGAGGCCATGCCGAAATGGACAAATCTATCCATTCGCTCGGCAGATTTCCCATCGATCCAATCAGCAGGATCAAAGTCCTTTACTTCAGCCGCCATTTGGGAACGATAATCAGAGGGATCGAAATGAGTAATCTTTGAAACGCCGTTTCTCCCCTCTTTCAATCCTTCCCAGAATTCTTCAATTCCATGACCAATGGGAGTCACGACACCCAATCCGGTTACGACAACCCGCTGTTCATCCATGATTGTTAAACTGATAATACTAGTGACCCAATTAAAAATCAATAATGTTGATTTCCACTCAATATCGTTGGTAACCTCCTCCACCGCCTCCAAAAGAGCGATTCTTAGGCGGGCGCGCTTCGTCTACTCTCAGTGTTCGACCTGAAAAGTCAGTGCCATTGAGTGCCTCTTTAGCTTTTTCCGCTTCCGCTGGACTGGACAATTCAACAAAGCCAAATCCTTTTCCTTCAATCACTTTGATTTCTCGAATTTCACCATATCCGGAAAATAATTTTTCCAGGTCTTCTTTTGTTGTTGAATAACTAAAATTCCCGACATAGAGTTTGCTTCCTCGCATTTTTTTCTCCTTTTCAGTAAAAAACAAACTGAAAGTTTAGATGCTTGAGAGGGATTATTAGAACATATGGTGGGATTAACTTCCTAAGTGATAATAAATTCTCTTAACTCCAACTTTCAAGTGTCTTAAACCGAGTCGAAATTTTCCCACAAAAAGTAGTGTAAGTCAAATAAATCCCAGGCATATAATCACTGTTTGACTTTCCGAGCTTTCGGCGGAATCCACTGTTCGATGAAACGTGTTCTTCCCTTGTACTTATCGACAAGGTCCTGGAATAAATCACGCCAGCAATGCTTTTAGTTCCGCAAGATTATCCGGTCCAGATATACTTGTGGTTGCAGCAAGGCATGACACAGCACAAGCAGGAACGGCTTTGGTTAAAAAATCTCTTCGACTCGACAGTATTTTTTCGAATTCTTTCATAATTTCCTCCTTTAAAGAAAATGTGAAGTTTTTTGAACTGAAAAATTATCCTGAGAGAGCTAAGATATCACTTGCATATAATCCAAAGCTGATTGATGAAATGTCAAAAAAAATTGTCGATTTAGTCTTAAATCATGATTATCGAAAGTAATGATTGCGTCTTATCAAGGCTAGAGATTTAACGGTTTCGCGCATCAAGCAAAATCAAGTGCTTCCGTCATTTCCTGTTGGTGAGTTGATTTTAAGGCTTTTTCTTACTAAGACTTATAGCATCTTTAAGAAACCACAATATTACAGTGAGGTTATATTGTGTATAAGGGGTAGTCATAGAAAGGGATTAATCCGTTCAGCGTCCTTTTTCAATCCAGGGAAGCCAGGGCTTTAGGGGATTTGGGTTCTGCTCGTCTATATAAAGCTTTATTATGTGTTCTAATGTTTGTCCATTTCTATATTTAATAAATCATCTTCATCAAATTCCTTTCCACAATTAGGACATTCATAACTAATATGTTCTCCACCTTCTTTATATTCTTTTTGGGCTTTTTTCTTTATGCAGGAACCATGACAATTAGGACATTTTATTTCCTTCTCAACAATGACTCCATACAAGTTGTCTCCCGGGGGTGTACCCCTTCTCTCGGTGGAAACCTCGCATTCTCGAAAATGAGGTCTATCCTTTCGGTTATGAGACACTAAGGTCTGCACCACATCCCAGCTTAATTTTCCCTCTTTGGCCATTTCGGTGATTTCTTCTAGGGCTGTTCTGTTGTCATACGGGGTAGGCCGATAAGGCCTTGGTGAAAGGAGAGCATCATAAACGTCGCATGCGGCAATAATCTCTACCATCCTATCTTTCAATGAGATGCCCAGAGGGTATCCAGATCCATCTCTTCGCTCGTGATGTTCTTTGGCTACCCGCGCTGCAAAACTCTGGTAATCTTGAAGGAAGTAACTGAGAAGCACATAACCAGCTAAGGCATGGTGCTCCAGGATGCCCCTCTCGAACCTGGCTAGTGGCTCGTTCTTTTTCAATACCTCCAGGGGAACGCATATTTTGCCGAAATCATGTATGGTCCCAGCCATGAGTGTCATAAGCCAGTCCTCAGGATCTTCCAGCAGATCTCGAGCCAGGTTTATTGACATGGCGAATACGACCAGAGAGTGCCGGTAGGTATAAAAGTCATTCTTTTTAAAATAATCGAGGACTTTCAGAAGAGGATGAATAAAACTAATCTTCTTCATTATGGTCAATGTAACTGTTTTATTTAACTTCTCGAAGATTATATTGTATGGAGGCTTTTGGAGAAAGCTGAGCATATCTTCATAAACGGTGCCATGCTCTAAAAAGGAAAGCGCCTGATAAGATGTGCCCTTATTGGCTGCAATCAATTCATCCAGGGCCTCCGACGTTAACTCCTTACCAGCTGGAAGAAGCAGTCGGTTGTCAAATGTATGAACCGGATAATCGAGCTTAGCAGTTTTCATAAATTTTGATCCTTGAGTCCCAATTAAAAATGAGATGGAATTTTATTTCATAGGAATTCGGTTCTTGCTGATTTGGAATTTCTTTATTTTCCTTTATTTCTTGAACAGATCTCCATTTTCTAATATCAGGATGACATCCTTCGGCTCCCCAATTCAAACAGACCTCCATTAAACTTTTCATTTTTTTCCCTCTGAGAATTTCTCTTCCTCCTTTTTCATCTCGCTTTTTTATTTTATCTAAGGATCAGTGTGCATAGCTTTTCTGTATGCGAAAACCATTCTGGCATTCTCTTCTCCGCTGCCAATCACTCCGTCTGCGCCAACAACAATCAAAAAGTGTTTTTCAGCTTCTCTGGCTATTTCAGAAGAAATGGCAGTTTTATAGATCCATCGATCTCCCTTTTCTTTTACTTTATGTTCTTTGAACAGACTATTACGGGCATTACTGCTTAGGCCGACATACCATAAATTATAATCTCCTCTGTTTTCTAATATATATTTTTTTATGCCATCTATTATTTCTTGTTTATTTTGCGGCAATTATTCCCTTCTTTCCTGCGAATTCATTTCTTCTTTCTTTATCTTCTCTATTAAGGTAATATCTCACTCCCTATTTCAAAAGCCAGCCCTCTCTCAGTTTTTTTGGGGAAAAGAAGCTTTGAGAGAACAAGCTCATGGAAGATAACGATACAGTACCGAGAGAGGGCGTGGCATATAATCTTCTTTTCTTGTTTAAAAATTTTGGTTTCA
>CAZSGR010000013.1:23969-30498 GCA_964606185.1 uncultured Eubacteriales bacterium | reverse complement strand
AAGGAGATTCGGATCGATTTTCTTCCCATATAAAAATCTTAGCACCTTGCATAGTGAGGGGTCAAACCAGCAGAAAAAATGGAAAACAGGGAAACGTCGAGAGCCCGATGAAATTCAGGAATCAAAAGACTTTCATGGGAGCGCCCTTGGAGGTTTCAGAATATAAAACTTCAATCACTGATGCGGAGGTGATCCAGAGAATCGTTTCTAAATTGCAGAGCCAATAGGGGATTCAAGGCTTCAATTTTCTCTGCTTTTTCTCCAGGCTGAGCACAACCTTTGTCAGCGATTCAAGATAGGGAGTGGGAGTTCGTGTCTTTTTTCCGTAGTCGATAATGGGCTGAAAGATGTATTCGATGGGATTGCCGGCCTCCAGATCGATGGAAGTTGAGGGCTTGTGGTCGCCAGCGTTGGAAAGATAAGAAAGAGAGTTCTCAAAGAAGTTCTTTCCGTAATCGTATCCCACTTTCCTGGCGACACGAATGCATTCCTGGAGGATCTGCTCGCAGAGGAAGCGCGTGTCCTCTCCGTTCATGGCCTGTTTCATCGTCAAGCCTGTTGTGGCGCAGACAGGCATCAAAGCGGCATTGAGTATTGTTTTTTTCCATTCGTTTTTCTTTATGTCAGGGGAGTAGTTTGTTTCCAGTCCTGCTTCAGTTATGAATTGGGCGATCTCTTTGGCGAGAGATTTGTTTTTGGACGAGATTATGCCGATATAGTTTGGAGGATTGAAAAAAGACATCTTGACCACTCCCGGCTTCTCAATCATCCCGGCGTAATTGATGACAAACCGTAAGACATCGTCCTTGCTCAATTTTTCAGCGGCTCTGTCCTCGTTATCGATTCCGTTTTGAAGAAGGACGATCTTTTGTCCGGGCTTGAAAATCAACTTGAGCTCTTCCAACAGGGAGTCCATATAATTGAATTTAACAGCCATAAAGATTAAATCGACCTTGAACCTGTCCAGGCTGGCTGTGAAATGTCCTGTGCCTTTTAAAGGAGTGGTGAAGTTATCGCCTACACCTGTAACGGTGATTCCGTTTTTCTCAACGGCAGATATGAGCTCTTTTTTAATATCTACGAGATAGACGTTTTCTTTGTTTCGAGCTAGATAAGCAGCCATGATGCTTCCCACAGGCCCGGCACCTATGATTGCAACGTTGTGGTTAGCCATTGACTCTCCCTTTTCGCTTTGCGCTATGCATTTTCGCGGGGCTATTATAGAAAAAGTCTGCTTTCTTTGCAAATGTTGGGATCCGGTCTCCATCCTCTATTTTGGATATTCTATGAAGATTTAAACGAACAGAATAAAAACTGAAAATGGAGATCTGACTCCAATATTTCTTGACACATTAAGGTAAAGTTTGTATCTTTTAATTTAAGGAAGCCAATCTTAATAAAACTCCTGAGATTAGCTCAATCTCTCGGACTGAGCGTTTGAACACATCCAATTCAAATTCAAACGAGCAGGATTTTCAGTATACATCCATTGAGGAATTATCAATGAAAGATGAAATTTTATTGGGTGATGAGGCCGTTGCCTTGGGTGCCATCCATGCCGGACTTTCCGGAGCCTATTCCTATCCAGGAACGCCTGCATCAGAGATAATGGAATTTCTCATCAGGAAGTCGGAGGGAGGGAAAAACTTTATAGCCTCCTGGTCCGTCAACGAGAAAGTGGCTTATGAGGAAGCGTTGGGAGTTTCATTCGCAGGCAAGCGGGCCATGGTGTCTATGAAACATGTGGGCTTGAACGTGGCGGCTGATCCTTTCATCAATTCGGCAATAACAGGAGCCAACGGAGGTCTTGTGGTTGTCGTTGCCGATGACCCGGGAATGCACAGCTCTCAGAATGAGCAGGACAGCCGGTTCTATGCCCAGTTTGCTCAGATATTCTGCTTTGAACCCTCGAACCATCAAGAGGCCTATGACATGATCCGGGAGTCGTTCGATATCTCTGAGGAACTTGGTGTTCCAGTTATGGTCAGGCTGGTGACCCGCCTCTCCCATAGCCGCTCCCGGGTTCAGCCCAGGCCGCCACGGAAGCAGAATACGCTCCACTACGGCATCGGAAAAGAATGGACACTTCTTCCTGTCAACGCCAGGCGGCAATTTAAGCTTCTTCTGGAAAAGCAAAAAGAGCTGGTGGAACTGTCTGACAGATCGGGATTCAATTCTCTTGATCTCAGCAGAAAAAATACTGCCCTCGGAGTCATTGCCTCAGGAATCGCTTACAATTATGTCCTCGAAAATTATGAGGACGAGGCTGAACGTCCTTCGATTCTCAAATTATCCACGTATCCCGTACCTGAAACCCTAATTTCAGAACTTGTCCAGCACGTGGATTCCGTGCTTGTCGTGGAAGAGGGGTATCCCTTTATCGAGAAAAACTTGAGAGGAATTCTTGGTTTCCAGGAAAAAACTGTTCTGGGCAAGTTGGACGGTCATCTTCCTATGACCGGTGAGCTTTCGCCTGAAATTGTTCGTCAGGCATTGGCTATAAAGCCTCGAGAAAAGCTTCAGCTCAATGATTTCAAGATAGCGGCTCGGCCTCCTCAGCTCTGTGCGGGATGTCCACATGCGGATTCCTATAAAGCTTTGAACAAAGCTCTTGAATCATATCCCCAGTCCAACGTCTTCAGCGATATCGGCTGCTACACACTCGGCGCGCTCCCTCCTTATAATGCCATCAATTCCTGTGTCTGCATGGGGGCCAGCATTGGGATGGCTAAAGGCGGTGCAGAAGCGGGAATCTTTCCATCGGTAGCAGTCATCGGAGATTCGACTTTCGCTCATTCCGGACTCACTCCTCTTCTCAGCGCGGCGGAAGCCCAGACCAATATGACCGTGATCATCCTGGACAATTCCATAGTGGCCATGACTGGCGGACAGCCCACTTTTGCTTCAGGAGAAGAATTGGTCAAGATGGTTGAAGGATTGGGCGTCAAAACAGACCATATCCGTGTTATTGAGCCTCTGCCGAAAAACTCAGAGAAAAACGTCCGGATTTTTAAAGAAGAATTTGACTATAATGGGCTTTCGGTGATTATCGCTTCCCGGGAATGCATACAGGAAGTCCGGAAGAAAAAGAGGAGAAAGCCCGGATGAAACAGGACATCATTTTATCCGGTGTCGGGGGACAGGGAATCCTTTCCATCGCCTTTGTCATTGATAACGCGGCTCTTAAGGAAGGATTGACCTTCAAACAGGCTGAATTGCACGGCATGGCGCAGCGCGGCGGAGCGGTCCAATCCCATCTGCGTTTATCTCGGAATCAAATCCATAGTGACCTTATTCCCAAGGGTGCGGCGGATATGATCCTGAGCGTCGAGCCGCTGGAGAGCTTGCGTTATTTTGACTATCTTTCTCCCGAAGGCATTGTTGTGACCAGCCGTTCCCCTTTCATCAATATTCCTGATTATCCGGACATTGATAAGGTTTTAAGCCAGATTCGGAACGTGAAGAATATAATTATTGTTGATTCCCAGAGGCTGGCCCAGGAAGCTGGGTCTGCCAGAGCCCAGAATATGGTAATGTTGGGAGCGGCATCAAATCATCTTATCCTGAGCAAAGAGAATTTAATGGAGTATATACGAGTGTTGTTTAGGCCTCGGGGTGAAAAGCTTGTCGAGATGAACCTGAAAGCTTTTGAGCTGGGCCGTGCAGCTGCGGTTGATGGATCGTCGCCTTTGGATAGGAGTTAGTCTGAAAAAAAGGGCGTGAGGAGGAAAGCGATTCTGGACAGATGAAGGCTGGGGATTGTGTTCATCCTTGCCATCCAGGTTGATTGGGGAGGAAAGCATGGAAATTAATTTTAAAGGAATAACCAGGATTTTCCGGTCAGCGGATAATGAAGGCCGGAATTTTCTCATGGAACATGAGGTCTACAGTATACTCGAGGATACAGGGATAGAGACGCCTCAGTATTTCTTCGTCAAGAAAGGTCAGAAGGTCAACGATAGAGATTTGAAGAATTTCAAGAGCCAATCTCTTGTTATAAAAGTTGTCGACCCCATCATTATCCATAAAACCGACGTGGGTGGAATTCGGTTTGTCAAACGCAATGCGGCCGAAATTAACCAGGCCTGTCAGGAGATGATAAGAACCATCCCCAAAAAGTTTCGTGACTGGGTGATGAGGTTCCCGGAATCCAAAGAAAAAGGAGTCCTTTCTCAAGACAAGATCAAAGAAGAAATCAAAGGCTTCCTGATTTGCGAAATGGTCGAATATGACCACACAGGATTTGGCACAGAACTTCTCATGGGCTCTCGGAACACGAGAGAATTCGGTCCTGTGGTGACCATGGGCGTTGGAGGTGTGGAGATCGAGTATTTGAGCGAGAGAATCAAAGAAGGGAAAGCCGTCTCCATTTCTTCGTCTCATCTCCTCGAAAGAAAAGACATCATACGCATTCTTGAACCTCTGGCTGTCTACGATAAACTGGTCGGCAAGGTCCGGGGGAAAGAGGCCCTTCTGGCAAAGGAAGAACTGGAAGAGACCTACTGCCGCTTCTCCCAGTTGGGTGTGTATTACTCACCTTATGTGGTCGATCACCCTTTTGTGATCGAGGAGCTGGAAGTCAATCCTTTTGTGGCTCAGGACAAAAAGCTTATCGCTCTGGACGGGATGTGCCGGTTTTCCAGAATGCACAAGAAACTGAGAAAATCCCGCTTCGAGAATATTGAGTATCTTCTGAAGCCTCGGAGTATTGCCATCATCGGAGTTTCAGAGAAGATGAATGTCGGTCATATCATCCTTAATAACATTTTAAAAGAAGGCTTTACCAACTGGAATGTGTATGTGGTTAAGCCTGGAGCGAAGGAGATTGAAGGATGCACCTGTGTGCCGACCATTGCTGACCTGCCCAAGACTGTGGATCTGTTCATACTGACCGTGGCGGCTGAGCAGAATTATGACGTCATGATGGATCTCATAGAGCACGAAAAGGCTCGCTCTGCCATCATCATTGCTGGCGGAATCGGAGAGAAGAAGGGAACACAGGATCTGGAGGAGAGGATCAGGACTCTTCTGGAGAGAGGCATCAAAAAGGGCAAACTGACGCCCGTGGTCAACGGCGGCAACTGCCTTGGCATATACTCCAAACCAGGAAAGTATGACACCACTTTTGTGCCCGAGTATAAACTTCCCAGGTTGACAGGACGGAAGAGTAATTTGGTGTATTTAAGCCAGAGCGGTGCGTTCATGATTTCCCGAATGAGCAAGCTCCCGAATATTGAACCTCTCTTTGCGGTCTCAATCGGGAACCAGATTGACCTGACTGTCTCAGATTACATGAACTATTTCAAGGACGATGACGAGGCCAAGGTCTTCGGGATTTACATGGAAGGATTTCTTCCGGCTGACGGATTAGCTCTCGCCAGGGCTTCTCGAAAAATCGTCAAACAGGAGGGCAAGATGATTGTCCTTTATAAGGCGGGAAGAACCCCCGAAGGTCATGCGGCCACTGCCAGCCATACAGCATCTGTGGCTGGCGATTACATCATTGCCCGTTCGGTCCTGGAGGAGGTAGGAGTGATTGTGGCGGATAATATCTTCGAGTTCGAAAACTATGTCAAAAATCTCTCTTTCCTGGCACACAAAGCCATCCGGGGAAACAGGATCGCTCTGGTGAGCAATGCGGGATTTGAATGCGTGACCATGGCTGACAACCTGAAAGAGGACCAGGAGTTTGAATTGGCAGCTCTCTCCCCTAGAACTGTAAAGCGGATTTCCGAGGTTCTGAAAAAGCTGGAAATTCATCGCCTTCAGGATGTCCGGAACCCGCTGGATACAACCCCAGTGGCTGATGATGAGGTTTTCGCCGAATGTGTTCTCGCCATGCTCAAGGATAGAAATGTGGACTGCGCTGTCGTCTCACCTGTTCCTATGACTCCAGCGATGCAGACTCTGACACCGGGGAGAATTCATGAGGAAAACCTGTATAATCCCAACAGCATCGTCATGCGCCTCATTGATATCTTCAATAAAACAGACAAGCCCTTTGTGGTCAACATTGATGCTGGAGATATCTTTGATCCTGTGGTCAACTGTCTGGAACAAGCCGGGGTTCCGACCTTCAGACGTTCTGATATTGCGGTGAAATTCTTAAGAAAATACATCAACAACCGTCTCAAAATCCGCAAGCAGTACCAGTTGCCAAAATAGATCGAAGAGATTCATGGACCTGAAAGTTTTCTTAAGCGAATCCGTTTTTTAAGATGGATTGGAGTCGAAAGGCTCATTGGGTAAAGCCTTTTCTTCCCAGCCGCAGCTTTCTAATGTCATCTAGCCATTGATAGATCCTGGAACTTGCTCGATTCAGGCAATTATCCAGTAAATCCGTCTCCTATTCACTGAATCTGGCTCAGTAGAGAGCCTTTGGGTTCGATAATTCTTAGCGCGTAGTTTTTGACAATAGCGGTTTGCTGTGCTATAAGCTTTTTTTAGTAGAAAAGTGGAGTGCTTCTTTGGGCCACCAAGCACACCCAGGCATGCAGAATCCCGGAGAACGTTCAGTGATTTGTAGACT
>CAZSGR010000013.1:0-23869 GCA_964606185.1 uncultured Eubacteriales bacterium | reverse complement strand
ACCAAGCACACCCAGGCATGCAGAATCCCGGAGAACGTTCAGTGATTTGTAGACTGTCATCGGGAGAGTGTTTTACTGAAAAAATTGTTCTTGGAAACGAGAAGAAGTGAATTAGAATAATGAATTTATTTTCAATAAAAAAAGTTTTCGCTCTTGTTTTGATCTTAGCTTTTGCATGGAGTGCAGCCTGTCAATCGTCATCAGAAAAAATTTCGTCATCAGAAAAAATTGTCCTGATACACTCGAACGATACTCACGGGACTTTTAAGCCTTACGAATATAATACCAACGGAGAAGATAGATTAGTGGGAGGGATGGAGGCAGTCAGTCACTACCTAAACAAGATAAAAGCCGAAGAAAAAAATGTTCTCGTCATCGAAAAGGGAGACCTGTTGACAGGAACTCTTGCCGCAGAAGTGGAGTATAAGGGTGTGGTCGGCGGAAGGATGATGGAGTTCTTGAACAGATTAGATTACGATATATGGAGTTTTGGGAATCATGATTTTGATAAGGGACTGAAGAATGCTCTATCCCTTTCAGAGTTGGCCAATTTTCCTACAGTCATGGCCAATATTGTTTATAAAGAAAGTGGCAAGCTCTTACCGGTTAAGCCTTATCATATTTTTAAAATAGGGGGATTAGGGATTGGAATCATTGCTGTTATGGAGGAAAATTTTTTAACAGAAGTGCAAAGGGATAGAGTCGAAAGTTTGGATGTGCTGCCAGTCGTTCCTACTCTCAATTCTTATATTCCTGAATTGGATAAACAAACCGATTTGATTGTCGTCGTATTTCACGGATGGTTTGAAAAAGGAGTGAGAATAGCCAGAAATGTTCCGGGAATCGACATTGTTTTGGCGGCTTCGGAAGATGGAAAATTTGAAAATGTCAAAGGAGTCTTGGTCCAGTCGATTAAGGGACATCAAAAAACACTTGGGTATATCAAAGCGGAGGTAAAAGACGATAGAATAAAGAGCTATGAACAGCAGTTGATCTGGTTGTGGGCAGATGTGGAATTGAATCCGTCCGCCCGGGTTTCGGCTTTGGTTAGAGAGGTCGAAGCATCCATCGGGAAAGAATACGAAAAAGTTATAGGAGAAGCCAAAGTCGACCTGATCTTTAAGTATTATCCCAGAGAAAGCTCACAACCAGAAAATTCTCTGGGAAACTGGATCACTGATGTCATGAGATGGAGGACCGGGGCTCAAATCGGAATGCATAACAGCGATGCAATCAGAGCGGGTATAAAAGCTGGGCATGTCACCAAAGGGGATATCTTTAATGTGGCTCCTTTTCGCAATACTCTTGTCGTATTCAAGCTGACTGCTAAACAGATTAAAAACGTGCTTGAGAAAGATGTGGAGCGAGGATGGGACAGACTTCAGGTTTCGGGAATAAAGTATAAATATTATCCAAAAGATGTCCGGCCTTTCGGAGAGAGAGTTGTCTACATAGAAATCGGCGGAGAAGTCATAGAGAAAGACGGTAAGGTCCTTGAGCCAAAAAAAGTCTACACCGTTGTCAGTAATGATTATCTGTTTGGACACGCGAAGGACAAATACTTCGGTTTCCCCGTGAATTTCTCACGCAATACTGGTCAGCCTTTGGATAAAGCCATGATGGAATGGCTGATAAAACACAAGATTCTCGATTACAAAATCGAAGGAAGAATCATCGAAATCAACTCATCCCATTAAAGCTTTTGTGATTCCATCCTTTTTTCTGCTTCCTTAATTTTTCCTAACCAATGAGAGATAAATCTAAAAACAATTTATAGTTACTAATACGGAAGATGCTCAACTTAATCTTTTTCCTTTTCTCCTTCAGCCTTTTTTCTGTTTTCCCCCTGGCATAAAATGGCAGAGCTGTATCTTTGGAATCACAAAACCGTATAATAATCTATGCTGAGCTCAATTATATGGAGTCATAATTATTTTTGAATAAATTTGAAAGAGAGGAGGTATAGAAAGATGGAGCATGTTAAAAACTTAATACTGGAGGATAAAGTGAGCAAGAAAATCATCCTGATTCTCGTTATTATCTTTCTCCTCTTCACTTTCCTTCTCTGTCAGGAATCAGAAGATCCGCCTCAAACAAACAGTCAGAAGAAATTGCATCTTTATTTCATGGGAGAGGAAGCCGGCTATGAAGAATTCGAATGGATCGAGCATGAAGATAAATATGTCCTTCGAGCGAAAGGTGAGATGACCAAGCCGGTTTCAATCATTACTGAACTGATGATGATCGAAGTGGACAAAGAATTCAGGCCTCTGCGGTTTGTTTTTAAGGGAAATGTGCAGGGTGTGGTTCAAGAAATTGAGAGCACAGTTAGCCAGGGAATGGTGAAGAACACAGGTCGAGCCGGAGAACAGACGATGGAAACGACGTCCAAGATTTCTTCCGATGCTCTCATTCTGCCGAACAGTTTTTTTTCTCCGTACATGGTTTTAGCAAAAAAAGCAAAAGGATTAAAAGAAAAAATGACCTTTAAGGCCTATGTTGTGCCTCAGATGGAATTGAATATTAATGTCGAGCCGGACAGCGAGAACGCTAATCTTTTCCACATCAACTTTGTCGGAGTCAAGATGGAGTTAATGACGGATGAGGAAGGATATGTCAGTTTGCTTTCCATCCCTTCGCAGATGATGGAGGCGCGTGCAGAAAAGATTATAAAAGAAGAGCCAGTCGAGGAAGAAAAAGGGATAAAACAAGAGTGGTACATTCAAGGAAGAAAATCGGGAAGGGGCTTTTACACTATCATTCAGGAAGGAAAAAATATAGTGATTCAAGGGGAAACGCAGCAAACGCTAGGGCAGACAAGTCTTCAATTCCAGTTCGAGGAAAAGTTATCACAGGACTGGGATTTAAAAGAAGCGGCTTTGATAGGGAAAGTCAACGACGAGGAAGTCGAATTGAAGGCAAAAGTCGTGGGCAAAACGATCAATGTTTATCTCAGAGATGGAGATAAGACATCAGAAACACAGTTTCCTTTCAGTCCTGATATTGTTTTTGCCACTGAAAATCCGTTCGTGGATAATCTTCTTTTGATCAAGAAAGGACACAATCAGCCAAGAAAAAAGATTTATACTCTTTCGATGGCCTGGGGAGCGTATTACTTTGAGGAGCCTCTTCTAGTGCCAGCGACACTGTATAACGATGGAGAAGAGTTTCTCGAGTGGGAGGGAAAAGAATTAGAAACCGAAAAATACTTTGTGAATTTTTCGGGCACGAATGGCGGATATATCTGGGCAGATAAAGACAAAATCATGAAAATTTCCTTTCCATTTAATGCGACGGATATCTATCACCAGGATTTTGTCAACCTGAAAACGAAAAGGATCGTTTCACCGAATATCACTTCAGACAAGTACATCTCCGAAGATGTGACGTATTCTTCGGGAGATATAAAAATGGCGGGGACTCTGACGATCCCTGACGACGGACAGGACAAGCATCCCGCTGCAGTCCTGATTTCTGGCTCAGGTCCCCAGGACAGGAATGAAGACACGGTCGGACCTGGCGGACTCAAACTGGGCATTTTCAAGCAGATCGCACATGTTTTGAGCGAAAACGGAATAGCGGTTCTGAGGTATGACGACCGGGGAACCGGAGAAAGCCAGGGAAGCTTTGCCGAAGCCGCTCAAGAAGACCTTGTCCGGGATGCCGAAGCGGCGGTTTCCTATTTAAGGACGCGGGATGATATTTTGTCCGACAGGATTGCTCTTGTCGGTCATTCCGAAGGAGCGATCATCGCTCCCCGGATAGCCGCGGAAGATCCGGTGATAAGAGCCATAGTTCTTCTGGCCGGAACAGCAAAGACCGGGGATGAAGTCCTCAGAGAGCAGTTTGATTTTGTCCTGGACTCCATGGAGTTCCCTGAAGAAAAGAGAGAAAAAGCTCTGGCACGGTATGAAAATATGATGAAAATCATCAAGGAGGAACCCGTGGACAAGGAGGCTGAGGAGAAGCTTAAGCCTCAAATCGAACCGCAGTTGAAATGGCTGCAGTCTTTTGTCAACCATGACCCTCTTTCTATTCTCGATAAGATAGAGGCCTCAGTCTTAATCATCAACGGAGGCAAGGACAAACAGGTGTTTCCCGAACATGCCAAAATGCTCCACAAGAGACTGAAGGAACTCAAAAAGACGACCACTCTCAAGATATTTCCGGATTTGAATCACTTGCTCATTCCTGCAGAGACTGGTGCGTACGCCGAATACGCCAGGATCTCCATGAAAGAACAGAGAGTCAGTCAGAAATTACTGGATTTTCTCTCTGGATGGCTTTATGGTGTGTTGGATTCAGATAAGTAGAGAAGTGCATTAGATTGAAGTAAAATTATATATACGGATTTTAAAGTGTTGACTGATGTAACAAATTCAAATTTTTATAGTATTATTTAAATGATGGGGACTGATAGGTAGTCGAATTGGTATTTATTGAAAGAAAACAATAAATTGAAAGTTTTCCACAGGTAAAATAGAGGAGAATACAGATGAAAAGACTATTTTCAGCATTTCTGGTATTCCTGCTGGTTTTCTTCATATCCATCCAGCTCAAGGCTGATCAGACAAAAATCAAAACCGTCGATGGAGTCCAAGTCATAGAAAACACAAAAAAAACTGCTCCTCCTGAAGGCGTGATGAGCAAGATGACTCTTAAGGAGGAATTCTCTATCGGAGAAGGCGAATTTGATGAGGATATGTTTGCGGAGTTGACATCCATGGATGTAGATAGCGATGGAAACATATATATTCTGGACCGCAAGGATAAAAAGGTAAAGATTTTTGACAGCGCAGGAAAATTTGTGAAGAAATTCGGAAAAGACGGCCAGGGGCCAGGAGAAATGTACATGCCTGTATCCCTTCAGGTAAATCACAACAATGAAATTGTCATCGGGGATGCGGCCAACCAGAGATTAATGTTTTTTTCTCTTGAAGGAGAGTTCCTGAGAGAGATGTCTACAGCCTTAAAAGCTCAAGGTCTTGTTCTTCCTCTGTTTGATTCGCAGGGAGATATAATAGGTCAGCAGGTTGTAGTAACCGAGGAGAACCAGATTCTGCGGGAAGTCAGAAAATATGACAGCGAATTGAATTCACTCTTCACCATCACCTCAATCGATATTACTAGTATTGTCCAGGGAAAGATCAATCCTTTCGAACTCGTCTTTTTTTATCAGTTAGGGAAAGACAACGACATTTATTGTAGCAACCCGAATGAGTATGAAATCAAGGTCTTAAACACAGATGGAAAACTGGTGAAAAGGATCTTGAAAGACTATGACTCTGTTAAAGTGACTGAAAAAGACAAAGAAGAATTTTTTGAAAGAGTCCCGGAGATCGCTGGCCCCATCAAGGATAGGATAGAATTTCCGAAAGTGTATCCGGCTTACCAGAATTTTACTCTTGATGAGGAGAGGAGATTATTCGTCAGGACGTTTGAGAAAGGGAAAGAAGAAGGAGAGTTTTTCTTCGATGTGTTCGATGTAGAGGGAAGATACATTGCCAAGGTCCTATTTAAGGGAGACCCGAGAGTCTGGAAAGAGAAGAAGTTGTATGCAGTTGAGGAGGATGAAGATGGATTTCAAATCCTAAAGGTTTACAGCGTTCAATGGGAATAGTCATTGTATATATAAATTGATTCAGTGGTTTGGATTTTAGCTTACCTTCTGCTCCTTTAAATTCGAGCAGTCACCAAAAGTGAACTTATATCTGAAATATTCTTTGAGATCTCATTCCATAGAGAATCCATCCTTGTATTGGTGCCGGAGAATTTAAAGAATTTTGACTTAGACCGCGTTATTTCATATCTTTAATCCATGATTTTTATACTGACCGGTCCTGTCCATTACGGAAAAACGACCACCCTAAAAAGAATAATCCAGCAAGTCGAACGGAAAAAGCTCGTTGTCGATGGCTTCCTGAGCGAGGCGGTCTTTAAAGGCCAGGAGAGGATCGGATACGATTTGTTCGATCTGAAGGGAAAAAAGTCCATTCCTCTCATTCGAAGAGCCGGAAAAGAGGGATGGCAGAGAGTCGGCTCTTATTTTTTTGTCCCAACAGGTCTTGAAGAGGCACAGCAAATTATCTCACGCAGCAAGGATGCGGATATCTGTGTTGTGGATGAGGTCGGTCCTCTGGAATTGTCCGGCAAAGGCTTCTGGCCAGCTCTGAAACCCATCCTCTTCCCGCCTTTGACTACTTTCCTTATTGCCGTGAGAAAAAGCATCCTCGAAGAATTTTTGAGCATCCTGGATGAAGCTGATACCAAAGTGTTTGATATGAGAGATAAGGATGTTTATTCTCAGTTGATAGAGGAAATCATCAGGGCTATCTGATTCAACTCAGTTTCTCCTCCAGGAATGTCCAATTCATTTTGGTCATGAACCGGATGAATCCATGGAAGTGGGAGAATAATTCACTGGTTACTTAACCTGAATCATTCATAAAATCTGCCGACACCATATTCATTCTTCTAAAAAGGGGACAGTCCCTATCTTCTGTAAAATAAGGACTAAAAGGGACAGTCCCCATTTTCTTAAAGTCGGGATCTTTTACCCTTCGGGCGAGCCGATCTCACCACATCTGCTTTGTTGCGGCCCATTCGCGGTGGTAAACCACAGCTTCATGAACCGCGCCTCGCATTTGCAGCAACCTCGACTCGTGAATAATCCAGGTTAATAACAATGTATTTCTTAATTCAGATGTTTTTCCCTGTCTTGTACATCCATTACCAGTATCTTTTTCCCTTGAGAAAACCATCCATTCCCTGCCTTTTGATTCTCCTCAGGTTTCTTATGTGTGCATCGCCGTGGATAGGCTTTATCCAGTCCGATTTTTCGCACGTTTCGAATTCTTTGCATTCCCAGCAGCCTTGGATGTTTTTCTCAAGGCAGCATTTTCTCATTTCGCAGGAAGGAGGCCTGACTCTTTCCCGGCAGACCTTTTTGCAGCGCGAATTCATCAAAAGACCTAATACCTCAAGAAATTGCTTGTAGTTTTTATATCCTTTGTGAATTTTGGCGAGAAACGGTGAGGCGCGATCGAATCTGGACTCTCTCAGTTTTTTCCTTAAATCTCTGGCTAAATCAGCGATTTCGCCTTTGTACCCGGGACAATCCCCGCAGTATAATCCGCAATAACCGATGAGAGCTTTACTTGTTTTCATTGAGCTATTCCTTTTTGTCTCCATTATATATATTTATTCAGGATGGTGAAACTTCACTTTATCCCCTCTCTTGGAAAGCGCCAGGATTAATACAGTCTCCATAAAGCCCTTCCTGGCGATGTCTATTTATTAAAGACTTGAGTCTGTTCTTGAAAAAATGGTGTGAACAATCTAATATGCAGGTGAAATGAAAAACATCTACGTACATCTTTCCGGAAAGCTGAAGGAAAAGACACCTCTGGCTCTGGCAACGATCGTCGAAACCCGTGGATCAACCCCTCAGGTGACAGGCGCATCAGCCTTGTTTTCGTCCAGAGGATTGCTCGAGGGGACACTGGGAGGAGGGCTTTTAGAGGCAGATGCCCAGAAGAAAGCTTTCCGGGCTCTCAAAGAAAAGACTTCCGGACTCTTTCAGTTCAGCTTGAAAGACGATATATCCGAAGAAGGAGCCATCTGCGGAGGAGATGTCAGAATCCTCATTGATGGCTCTCTCGATAAATACAGAGAAACATTTCAGGTGCTGAGTCGATCCCTTGAGCAGCGGAAATCCGGAGTACTGGCCACCTTTATCAGTGAGCTTCCGAAGCGAAAAGCATCTCTTTTGAGATTCTGGATAGAGAGGAAGGAGAAATATGAAACCGCATTGGAGAAACATTTCTCCTTTTTCCAGGATGAAATTGAAGGTGTATTTTTAAAAGGTCAACCCAAACTCTTGAAAATCAGAGAAAATATTTTCCCGCAGAAAGGCTTGAATAACCTTCTTTTTTTAGACCCTGTCTTTCCCTTGCCTCAACTGGTGATTGCTGGTGCAGGGCACGTCGGCCGAGCGCTCTCCCATTTGGGAAGCCTCTTGAGTTTTGACGTGACTGTTATTGACGATAGGCCAGAATACGCGAACAGGGAAAGGCTGCCAGATGCAGACTGTATCGTCGTCAAAGACATCGGCCAAGCTATGCAAGAATTTCCAGTTACTTTAGATACCTATCTGGTGATTGTCACCCGCGGACATCGACGTGATGCGGAGGTTCTCAGGCAGTGTATCTCTTCTGATGCGGCATACATCGGGATGATCGGGAGCATCCGCAAGACTGAGCTGATGAGGAAGAAGTTTCTGGAAGAAGGGTGGGCCACGCTGCGCCAGTTTAACCGTGTTCATGCTCCGATTGGAGTCAGTATCAACTCTAAAACTGTGGAGGAGATCGCCGTGAGCATCGCTGCGCAGCTCATCCAGGTGCGCAGTCAAATCCAGGAAAAAGGAAAGGAGAAAAAGTGATCTGGGCAATGATATTGGCCGCAGGAGAATCCAGGAGAATGGGACAACCCAAACTGCTTCTTCCTTTTGGAGAAAAAACCATAATCGAAACCATTGTCGAAAAAGTCGTTTCCTCCAGAGTGGATAACACTCTGGTGGTCCTGGGCTCTGAACGGGAGGAAGTCGAACAAAAGATCAAGAATTTCCCTGTCCAGGTTGCCTTTAACGCTGACTATCCAAACGGAATGCTTTCTTCTGTCCTCTGCGGATTAAGAACACTTCCCGAAGATACCCAAGCCGTGGTGGTCGTCCTGGGTGATCAGCCTTCGGTGTCAAAAGAAGTCATTGACAAAATTGTCGATGCGTATCAGAAAACAGGGAAAGGCATTGTCCTGCCTGTCTTTAAAAAAGAACGGGGCCATCCTGTGATCATTGACATGAAGTATAAAGACGAAATCGAACGTTTGAGCCCGGATATCGGGCTTCGCGGCACGGTGTACAGCCATCCAGAGGATATACTGGAAGTGGAAGTGGATACGCCGAACATACTCAAGGACATCGATGATGAGGCGGATTACAAGAGAGAATTAAAAAACAAGAAATAGCAAGCGGGAAGTCTGTTTGCTTTAATAAAGAAGAAAGTCCTCTTCGGAACTTATGTCAGGGAAATAGGGGATTGTTTTCCTTTGTCCACAGAAAGATTAGATTTTTAGTCCATACTGTTCATACGGATATGGAAATTCTTTTCCTGCTCCCCCAAAAAGAAATTTTCTTCTTCGAATCATTGAAGAATCTGTGATTCTTGATTCGGTCAATTTCTCCATGAAATGAGTTTTTAGAGACTTTCCGTCTCAATAATGTTAGTTATTGCCGAAGCGTGGATTGACCACGTTGCTGAATACAGACCCAAAGCGGTAGCTCAGCCCAAATTCAATTGATTTCTTATAGCCTGAGGCGAGTTCCCTTTGGCGCAGCAGTATCTCTTCCACCGTGGCTCCTTCTCTGGGAAGGGATAACTGATCATGAATCTTCGAATATCTTCCTTCTATATCCAACGAAAGTCCTTTATAGATCCGCAGGGATAACTCGGCCGATAGAACCAGCCTGTTCTTGTTGAGGTCATGGAAATAATGGGAGCCTTCCAGGGAAAGTTCAGCGGTTCCCCAGGGTTCATTCAGCTCCAGGGTGACAGAAAGAGATTCATTCCATAGATTTTCAGAGGTTTTTTCATATATTGTCTCGTCTCTGTAGCGGTAAGAGCCAAACCCGATCTTATACAGAGCGCGGAGCTGTCTTCTTGTCGATTGAGAGTATGGGAAAAAATTGTATTCGATAGCAGGGTGGATGGAGTAAGAAAAGTCTATATTCCTGTATGTGGAAGAGGAGAGAGAAACCCAGCCTCCTATGGACCAGTGCGCGCTGATGCTTTTGACGTACAGCCCATCAAAATCTCGGCTCTCCGAAATGCTGGTGATTGTCCCTCCATTGACATCATATCTATCCTTCTCGTAGTCGATATCGAGCCCCATCCTTAATTTGGAGGCAGGAGTAACCCGGTTAGCAGAAAAATTCACTGAAAGCTCTGTCGATTTTTGCTGCTCTTCTCCGCTTAAATCGCTCCATAAGCTGACGTTGAAGACCCAGAAATTCCACTTGTCTTCCACATCTGTCGGCTCGACCTCCTGTTTGAGCAGAAGTGAGATCGCTTGAGCCATGGGCGTGCGGGCCACGTAAGGCCCGAGCCCCAATTTTAATGTCTGCACCAGTCCTTTCCGGATTTCGTCCTCGGTTTCTATTCGGTTCGAAAAAAACTTCAGTGTATTCTGTAAGTCCTCGTAGTTTTTCTGACCGATAAAGGCGATGGTGTATTCACTTCCTCCGCTTCCCGTCCCTTGGGTAGTGATGAGAATATGCACATCTGCTTCCTGCCGGTCCCAGACATAATTCACGAATGTGATCTCGGTCCGGATATAATCGATGTCGCAGCGGTTACAGTCGACGAACACTTTCGGGGCGCTCTTCTTTAATTCTTCGATGTCGAACGCTTCCTCCTGGGAGTATGAGTTTGAAACTGAAATCAAGCACATCAAGAAAAAACAGATAAGAAATACAGCGTTTTGCTTTAGCAATTTGAATCTCCTTTTAACATTTCGGATGTTTCAAAGCCAGAATAGACCGTGTATTCCATGATTTTTTTCGATTGAATAATACACATCATCTTTTTGACGCAAAATCCTTAACTATCTTCCATAATTGAGCGAATGGAAAGGATTTTTAATTTCTGTTTGAATCAACGATGATTGCGGTCAAGGCATCGTGAAACCACAGAAAGGAATCTGTTTGATTGAGAGATCTTGGTGGAACTAGGAGGAAAATCCTTTTAGATTAACTCAACCAGGTTTGATTCTTAAATCCTCGTGCACTCCAATGCTTCTTGTTGATAGAATTTTTAAACCAGAGAGAAAACAGCTCGTGAGAGGACGGCTTCGAGGAGATCTTTTTTATATTCGTTTTCCTTCAAGGGTTGGGCATCGGCCAGAGCCCGTCTGGTAGCTTGTTTCACAGAATTGATTCGAACCTTTCTGCCCCTGATCAAAGATTCTGCCTTTTCCAATCTCCAGGGAACCGGAGCCACTCCTCCCAATACGATCTTGATATCATTATAGATTCCTCCGGAGACTATCCCTTTCACTGCGGCTGAAACGAGCGCGAAATCCCACACTCCTCTTTCCTTGAGCTTGAAGTAAGTGCTTTTTTCTCCCCTCTTGACCGGAGGGAGTATGATTTCCTTCACGACTTCATTCGCAGCCAGAATGTTCTCCTTGCGCACGTTAACAGAGGGGAGGATGAAAAAATCAGCGAGTGGGATGGTCTTATCCTTTTTCGGAGCGCTGATAGTGACCCTTGCATCCAGAGCCATGAGAGCTGGAGCCAGATCAGAGGGATGAACGATGGAGCAGATCCCCCCTCCCAGGATAGCATGGTACTTATTCCTCCCGTTGGAGGCGAAACATTGGCTTCCTCCTTTTTTCCGGCATTTCACTTGAGCATCCCGGTAGTACCAGCATCGGGGCCGCTGGCAGAGGTTTCCTCCGACTGTCCCTACGTTTCTGAGTTGAGGAGTGGCTACAGAAAGAGCGGCTTCATGAAGTGCAGGATACTCATTCTGGATCATCGAGTTTTCCGCCAATTCAGCCAGACTCGTCAGAGCTCCGATCTTGACTGAGCTTCTGTCTTTTTTGATGTAGGACAATCCGGAAATGCCAGTGAGGTCGACGACGATATCAGGTTCTATAATCTCATCCTTGATCTCACCCATGAGATCTGTTCCTCCTGCCATGAAACGATAAGTTTTATCGTCAGGGGATAAGGACGTCACCTGTTCAAGGGCTTTGGGTTCAGCGATTTTAAATTGTTTCATCATCCTACACCTCCTTCTGTCTGAGAGCTTCGAGCACTTTATCTGGAGTCATGGGAGTCTCTCTCACATGAACTCCGATCGCATTGTAAACGGCGTTGGCAATTGCTCCAGCTATCGGAATCCGCGGTGGTTCTCCAAGGCCTTTGGTGCCGAGGATGTTGATGTGAGAATCGATCGAGTCCACGAAAAGGGGGACGATTTCCGGTATATCAAGTGAGGTAGCGATCTTATAATCTCTCCAGTTTCGGTTGACCAAATTACCAGTGTTGTTATCGACAACTCGTCCTTCAAAGAGAGCTGTGCTGATTCCCTGTGTGACCCCGCCGATGACCTGGCCTTCGGCAGTCTGTGTATTGATGATTCTTCCACTCTCATGAGCTGCGACGACTCTTAGGACTTTGATCTGGCCTGTTTCTGTGTCGATTTCGACCTCAACGAAGTGGGCTGAGAAGGTATTATATGCGAAGTCGGGAGGACGGCCTCCGCATTCTCCGTGGAAGACAGCCTCCTGACGGAGTTCCTTGAGGAGTTCGCTCAGGGGGATCGATTTTGCCGGATTGCTCGTATTAAATAATTTTCCTTTTCCTATGCTGACCTCCTCGGGTTTGATTTCCAGTTTGTCTGCAGCCAGCTTTTTGAGATAATCTGCGGCCTTCAGGGCGGCATCCCTGACGGCCGGAGAAACAGATGGAGTGGTGGTGCTTCCACCAGATGATCCGCACCAGGGATACTCCGTGCTTCCAAGCTTGACTGTGATGTCTTCGGGCTTCAGGCCCAAGGTCTCGGCCGTGACCGTGGCCATGTAAGTCCTGGTACCAGTCCCCAGGTCCTGGGTGCCGCATACGGCTTCAACACTTCCATCCTGGTGGAGTTTGATGTCCGCAAGAGTGGGAGGTCTTCCGACTCCCCACCATATTTGACTGGCCATCCCCACTCCACGTCTGAGTCTTCCGTTCCCTTGTCCAGGTTTCTTATTTCTTTTTTTCCAGCCGATCTTTCGCGCTCCCAGTTCGTAGCACTTATCCAGTCCTTTCGAAGAATAGGGGATCCCTGTGTCTCCTCGATTCTTCGTTGAGTAGTTTTTCTTTCTCAGGTCTAAGGGATCCATGTTGATCTCGCTGGCTAGCTCGTCCAGGAATCCTTCAAGTGCAAATGTTCCCTGGACGTGCCCTGGCGCTCGCGTGGGTCGTGAAGCACCGGTATTCGTATAGACGGTGTATTCTTCGACCTTGAGGTTGGGACATTTATAGACATCAATTATGGGCTCTCCGCATCTGTCTCCTCTTCCGATTCCGCCGGAAGTGTAGTTTTTCAGATAAAGAGCGGTCAATGTCCCATCCTTCTTGACACCTCCCTTTATGGTTTGGAGGCTCGAGGGGCGGTTTCCCACGCATAAAGAATTCTCTTCTCTGGAAAGGATGATTTTCACGGGCTTTTTGGCTTCTCTGGCCAAGAGGGCAGCGGTGACCGTATAATCATTGATTCCCAGTTTGCTTCCGAATCCTCCGCCCATATATTTTTTTATGACTTTTATTCGGCTCGCGGGGACTTTCAGCCAGTAGGCGAGTCCGTCTCTTACTCCGAAGATCGCCTGGGTGGAATCCCAGACTGTGAGCCTGTCTCCCTCCCACCTGGCCACACTGCCGTGGGTTTCAGCCGGATGATGGATTTCCACAGCGGTTTTGTAGGTTCGCTCGATGACAACGTCAGCTTCATTGAGCCCTTTTTCGATATCGCCGCGGTTGTAATCATTGAACGGCTTGCTGGGGATATTCGCTCTGCCCCTGTCCCCGTGGACTTGGGGAGCTCCTTCTTCCATGGCCTTTTCCACTGTGACTGCGAAGGGGAGAAGTTTGTACTCGACTTTGATTAGATGTAAAGCTTCCTCTGCTGTTTTCTCGTCCTTTGCAGCCACGGCGGCGACCTGTTCTCCCACATACTTAACCCGGCCTTCCTTGAGCTGAAGCGCGGCTTTAACTCCCGGAAGGTCTCGAGCCTTGCTCAGGTCCATGGATACGATATCCGCACAGGCGTGTGGAGACCTGAGTATTTTCCCGCAGAGCATGCCCCTGAGTTTGATGTCGTGAGTGAAGGGAGCTCGGCCGGTCACGATTCTCTTCCCATCGATTCTTGGCGTTTTTTGACCGATGATTATAAATTTGTCTTTTTCGGGCTCGGGAGCCTTTTCGGGTTTTATGGTTTTTTTGTCTCGAAATTCTTCGTAGTAGAGGAGGGTAGAATCTTCAGTTTCTGTGAAATATTTTGTTTTCTTCATTTAGGACCTCCTCGTGCTTTTGAAGCCGCAAAGACAGCATCATAGATTTTGACGTAGTTGCCGCAGCGGCAGATGTTGCCGGATAATGCTTTTTTGATTTCTTCTCTGCTTGGATTTTTATTTGTGTTGAGAAAAGCCACAGAGGTCATGATGAATCCAGGTGTGCAGAATCCGCACTGGTAACCATCCTCGTCTATAAAGGCCTGTTGGACTGGATGGAGTTTTCCATCAGTCGCCAGTCCCTCGATCGTGGTGATTTTTTTACCTTCCGCTCTATAAGCGGGGTACATGCAGGAGTAGACTGGCTTCCCATCCAGGAGGACCGTGCATCCTCCGCATTCTCCCCGGTCGCATATTTTTTTTGTCCCGGTCAGGTTCAGTCTTTCTCTTAAGACATGAAGAAGGGTTTCTCCTGGCTCAACAGTCAAGGTCAACTTTTTTTCGTTGACCGTGAGAGTGATTTGTTTCTGGGAAAGAAGAGGGATTTTCCCTTCTTCAGTTTGGAGGGCGATCTTATCTTTTGCAAGGAGCGACGGAGTCACTGCAGCACCTATCGCTCCACCTCCAAATCCTTTCAGGAAATCCCTTCTGGTGACAGTCTTTCTTTTTTTCTTTTTAGGCTTTTCCATTCTCTCTCTCCTTATCTGGATCAGGTGGAGTGGCTTTAAATCAACCTGATAAGCGTGATTACGGCAAGACAGAGAATGAGTGTCCCTGGAGAGGCAATGAGCTTCAATGCCTTGATGCGGTTGGTTTCTTCAAGTTTTGTCTCGAAGGTCATAATCTTGGATGCCGCCCAGAATCCAAGAGGAACGGTCACGCAGGAGAGAATAACGGCTAAGGGCGCATAGTAAAGGGAAAGAGGCATGGTTGTCCCAGGAAAAACACAGGCTGGAACCCCAGTCGCAAATTTCACGAGGGGAAAGAGGTTGACTGCCAAGAGCGCTGACATCCCTCCGAGAACAGCTCGCCTTCCTGTTTTGTGCTTTTGTTTTTCCACGTATATGGAGAGCAGAACCAGGAATGCCAATCCCTCCATCAGAAAGGCGAAAATGGGATTCCCCACCGCTCCGTGAAGGATCGGGAGAGAAAGAAGCAGTGCATCGAACATTTTGAAGAGACATGCGATTGCGATAAGGAGAGCAACGCCCAGGATTCTACGGGATAAGATCCAGCTGGCAGCTATGAAGAAGAGAGCGACTCCTGTCATGATGGAACCTGACATAAAAGAGGCGCAGCTTCGAAGCCACATGCCCAACGCAGCTTCAGAGAGTCCCCATACGGCTCCAAGCATGATGACAATACCTATGTAGGATTTGGAATTTTTTTGGTCCATGCAGGCCTCCTTGTATAAGCTAGTTTTAAAGGATTATAATTTTCTTGCACTCATTTGACAACCTTTTCTTTTCACAATTTCCAGGTCTGCGGAAAAATTTGGAGAGAAGGTGGTGTGTTATTGGCTTGGATGAAGAAAAAGAATTGTACGAGAGAGAATTTCATTTTTCTCTTTTTTATAAGGCATGTTTGATTTGTTTTTCCTGGCTGCCTTCTTTTGAAATCCATGATTCGATATTCCGGCTTCGATGGATTTGGGGATTAAAACTGTCGAAACCTGAGCCACTGCGCTTGACGACTGAATTTTCAAGTGCTATAAGCCTGAGAAAGGATTTTCTTCATGGGCAGCAAGAAGTATTTTGATAAGGCCAGATCACATTCAGTTTCGGAGACATGATCCCATTTGCTTCGTCTATTCCTAAGAATCTTTTCTAATAATAAAAATTTTTGATCATTTAAAAAAGCACTTGACACGTTAGATTAAATCATTTATGATAAATCTGAAAAATCAGAATAATCAGAAAATAATGAATTATCTGACATTTTTAATTGTGTGAGGTGCTCAATGGTGAAAAGAAAGAAAAATCAATCCTGCTCTGTCGGAATTGCCAGTCGCATGGGGTGCTGCAAAGTGGAATCAGTCGTCAGCGTGGATGAGAGAGGACAGATGGTTCTTCCTAAGGAGTTAAGGGATAAAGCCAATATTCGTGCAGGTGACAAGCTGGCAATAGTCGGTATGGAAAAAGAGGGGAAGATATACTGCATTTCATTGATCAAAATCGACGAAATTGAGGGGATGGTGAAAAATATGCTTGGACCTGTAATGAAAGAAATGTTCAAGGATTGACTTTCGGAATAAACTGGGAGGTGATTGATATGGAGAAAAAAAATGTACGGAAAGTGGTTAGAGAAGGCTACGCCAAAATAGCCAAACAGGGTGATCATTGTTGCGGGCCAACTCATTCGTGCTGTGGAAGCCCTGATTCAGTAGAGGATATCAGCAAGAAACTCGGTTACAGTGAGGAGGAATTCAAATCTGTTCCTGAGGGTTCGAATCTAGGTCTTGGCTGTGGGAATCCGGTCGCACTTGCCTCTTTGAAAGAAGGCGAGACCGTTCTTGACCTGGGGGCGGGAGCTGGATTCGATTGTTTTCTTGCAGCAAACAAGGTCGGGAAGAAAGGAAAAATTATAGGAGTAGACATGACGCCTGAGATGGTTGAGAAAGCCAGAGAGAATGCGGAAAAAAGCGGAACCGACAATGTGGAATTCCGGCTCGGAGAGATAGAAAACCTGCCTGTGGCTGATAATTCTGTTGACGCAGTAATCTCCAATTGTGTTATTAACCTCGCTCCAGATAAAAGGAGAGTTTTCATCGAAGCCTATCGAGTGCTCAAACCCGGAGGGAGATTGATGATTTCAGACATTGTCCTGTTGGATGAGCTGCCGGAGGAGATTAGGAACTCTATCGAGGCTTATGTGGGTTGCGTCTCTGGAGCCGTGTTGAAAGATGAATACCTGAAAGCTATAGAAGAGGCAGGGTTTCAGGATGTGAAAATAATGGACGAGGCATCATTTCCTTCTGATAATGTCATCAATGACCCGACAGCTAAGGAATTCATCGAAAAGTTCAATATCCCGGTTGAAAAAGTGGAAGAAGTGGTGAGCTCAATCCAGAGCGTAAATGTCTTTGGCATTAAGCCCTGACATAGGATTCTTTTGAAATACAGAAAGATAGGTTAAGATACAGAAACAGTGTCTTCAAGCTGAGCATGAAAGAGCATCAATGACTCGACACAGTGAGAGATTGGAAGCCATCAAGAGATTGCAGACTTTGCGGAATATCGGTCCGGCCACGGCGGAGAAGCTTTATTCAATCGGGATTGAAACTCCTGAACAATTGAAACGATCCAACCCTGAGATACTGTATGAGAAATTAAGGCACAAAGCCGGAGGGGAATTGGATAAATGCGTGCTCTACCAGTTGCGAGGAGCGGTTTTGGATATTTCCTGGCCTGAGTGCAAAGGTTTTTCTAAGGATTCCAGTTAGCTGGTTTTCTGTTGGATTAGCTTTTTTCTTGCCTGGGGTCTTTAATCGCTAAGGCCCGTTTATCTGTTTTCTCTTGCTTTTTCTTTTCCAGCCATTTTGGGAAGATCCAGTTGAGAATCTCACTCTTCAGCTCATTATCCATATTTTTTATTCGAAGTCCTGCCTCCAACCTGTTATCCACACTTTTGACCCATGTGATCTCCCCTGTGACTGGGACGGTTAATTTTTTCTCCGGGATATGGAGGTTGACCTCCATATTCGTGCCCAATTCGATATTAAAGTTTATGCTTAATTTTATCCCTTCGCGGGAAAAATCGTGGGCTTCGATTTTCCTGTTTATATGGTCTTTTCCATCCACTTTGACAAGATCTGCAGGAAGTAAGCACTCAAAGCGCAGGAATTTTCTCTTCTCTTTCCCCATGTTGCGTAAGTCTATCATGATATTCGAATATTTTCAAAGTAAATTTCAACTGGTATTTTTGCATAATTTCTCGAAGAAAGGTTCCAGAAGAGCCTTTGGAGCGATGGAGACAGACTCAATTGGCTAACTGACTTTATATCCCTGTTTGACCAGCTGGCACTGCATGGTTGATGTTTAAAACCTCCCGGCGATCGAAGTGTTGCAGAACTTGCATTTCCCTTCAACCAAATGAATCTCGCGGGTTTCCAGCCCGTTTCGGACGATGACCGTTCTGCCGCAGTCAGGACAGGTGGTGTTTTCTCCTTCTCCGCCGAAAACATTCCCGAGATAAACATATTTCAGGCCCTGTTCCATGCCTATCTCTCGAATTTTCTCCAGCTTTTTTACAGGGGTTGGCGGAATATGAGAGAGCTGGAGGTGGGGAAAAAACCGGGTGACATGCCAGGGAGTATCCTTTCCGAGATCCTTGGAGATCCAGGCTGCCATTCTCTTCAAATCGCCTTCATCGTCGTTATAACCAGGGATGATGTTGGTGACGATTTCAACATGCATTTTCCATTTGATCCTGGCTCTCAGGATGACTTCCAGGATTCCTGAGAAATCATCGATATGGGCAATTTTTTGGTAAGAATCCCGGGAGAATCCTTTGAGGTCAGTGCGGAAAACGTCTAAGTAAGGGCCAATCATATCCAGGGCTTCGACAGTGATAAAACCATTCGTCACATAGTTGGTGAACAAATTATTTTCTTTGGCCAGTTTGGCTCCCTCCAGGGTGTACTCGAGCCAGAGGGTGGGCTCGTTGTATGTCCAGGAGATTCCGAAACAGCGGTTTTTCAGGGCTATCTGAACCAGCTCTTGGGGGGAGATAAACCGGGCTGTTTTGATTTCCTCTTGAACAGTTGAATGGGCGATATCCCAGTTCTGACAGCCAGGGCAGCGGAAATTGCAGCCAAAGCTCCCGAGAGATAACCATTCTGAGCCCGGATAAAAATGATAGACGGGTTTTTTTTCAATAGGGGAAATCATCAGGGAAGAGACGAGCCCATAGGTTTTCGGAATAAGCTTTCCCCTCTGGTTTTCTCTTGTCCGGCAGTGTCCTCTTTCGCCTTCCCGGATTGTGCATCTTCTCTGGCAGACGCGGCAGCGAACTGCATTTTCTTTAAGTGTGTCATAAAGTATGGCTTCAACCATAATGCATATCGGGATCAGGCAGTTTTGACTTTGATGCGTGCCTCTTAATATATCCTAAAGAACCTGGATCAAGCCTCTGATTTTTTCTTTCAATGAGAATTAAAATTCCATTCTATATTTTTAACAAAAAATATTAAAGCTTTGGAGGCCTGACCCTTATTCATTTTTATGGTATCTTATATAGAGTCTAAAGGAGGGAAAACATGGATATTAAAGTTTCGAGCGAAGCCTTCGAAGAAGGGGGAATGATACCCGCGAAATACACATGTGATGAAGACGATATTTCTCCGCCGCTGGCATGGGATTCAATTCCTGAAGGCACAAAGACGCTCGCTCTCATCTGTGATGACCCGGATGCGCCGATGGGAACATGGGTCCATTGGGTTCTTTTCAATTTGCCCGTTGACATCAGTGAGTTGCCCGGGAACGTTCCGCCGGAAAGGGAACTCGAAAGCGGGGCTAAACAGGGAACGAATGATTTTGGAAGAATCGGTTATGGTGGTCCCTGTCCTCCGGGAGGTACGCACAGATATTATTTCAAGCTGTACGCATTGGATGCGGAGCTTGACCTTGAAGCTGGGGCTAGGAAGCCTAAATTGCTGGAAGCCATGGAGGGACATATCCTGGCAAAAGGTCAGTTGATGGGAAGATACAGCCGCTAAGAGAGCTGTTTTCTAGGATTTAATGACTGGCTAGATCTCGCTCGAGTTCGATGATACTGAGGCCTGAAAAGACTGTTCCTCATGAACGGTGGATAGGAACTGAATTTAACGGTTTTCTTCTATATTGTTTGGATCATTCAATGATTGAAATACACGGAAATGGCAACGCTCTCTTCAGATTTTTAACGCCATTCCCTCATCGTCCTCCTCGGCGCCTGCGTAACTCCGCACTCAAGACATGTAAATTTGAACCGGAGGACAGTAATCAATCATTTTTCATCAGATTGATCCTCACGTGCTCAAAAATACTCGGCGGCCGATTTCATCGGCTTCCCTCAGTGAACGGATCGGTAAGGCTAAATCTTCAAGGTCGCTTTTTCCATTCTCGTGCATTTTTTACCACTCTATTCTGAAGAGAACTGATTTTACTTGAAGTAGAATTTAGAAAAGATATTGAGCCTGATATTCGGGAGTAATGCATGTACGCTTTTCTGAATATATTCTTTTTTGTGTTTCATTCAAGCTTGATTATTTTCAACCTTTTCGGCTGGATTTGGAAAAAAACGAGATTAGCTAACCTGATCGTCATTCTGCTAACAGCCTTTTCCTGGACAATCCTGGGAATATGGTATGGTTTTGGCTTCTGCCCCTGCACTGACTGGCACTGGCAGGTGCGAGAAAAATTAGGATATTTTGATATGCCCTCTTCCTACACGAAGTTTCTTATTGATTCTCTGACAGGCTTGGATGTCAAAGAAACAATGGTAGACACTCTTGCCGTAACTCTGCTCGCATTGGCTCTGGTCGCGTCGGTCTTCACAAACTTGAGAGATTGGAAAAGAAAACGGAAATAAATCGTTTACAGAATCATCCGTCACCTCAAACTTGCGTTTCATCCCGAGCGTAAATATTCTTCTGCCGACTATGTATGGGAAAATAAGGGGACAGTATGATCAATTCCCACAAATTAGAATCAAACAGCGAAACAGCAAGCCGATAGAAAGATCCCAGCTCTTTGCAATATCTTACTCGTACCGCAAGCTGTCCACCGGGTTAGCCGAAGCGGATTTGGTCGCCTGGAAACTCATTGTCAGGAACGCAATGATCAATGCCGCAAGACCAGAGACAAGAAATATCCAGGGATTGAGGCTGGTCCGGAATGGAAAATTCCGCAGCCAAGAGCTCATGGCGAAATACGCGACCGGCCACGCGACCAACACAGCCACTCCCACCAATACTAGTAGCTCCCTGGAGAGCAGGGCCACCACCTCCGGAATGGATGCTCCCAGAACTTTCCGGATGCCGATTTCCTTGGTCCTTTGCTCAGCCATAAAAGAAGACAATCCGAAGAGTCCCAGGCAGGCAATGATGATAGCCAGCCCGCTGAACGAGGCAAAGATGCTGTTGAGCCGTTCCTCGGACCGGTACTGGGCGTCAAAAAAGTCATCCAGGAAAAAGAAATCAAAAGGATGGTTGGGATCGATCTGCTTCCAGGTGTCCTTGAGCTGAGTGATTATTCCGGCTATATTTTCGGTCTGGACCCTGATGACGAGTTTGTCCAATCCTCCCGCCCCAACGCCGATACAGATCGGTTCGAGCTCTTCTCGCAGGGAGGCATAATGGAAATTCTTGACGACTCCGATCACAGTTACAGCGGCTCCTTGAAGTCCAAGGCCTTCGATCTTGATTGTCCGCCCAACGGGATCCTCCCATCCGAATTGCTGCGCAGCCACCTCGTTCACCAGGAAGGCCCTCTGCTTGTCAGTGGCCATTTCTTTGGAGAAATCACGGCCCGCGACTAGCTCCATGCCCATGGTTGCAAGATAATCCTCGTCTGCCCGGATGGCCTTCATGAGGATTCCCTGCTCATTTGTAAAACCTTCGGGAACCACCCCAACTGTTGTGGCCATCGGACCCTGACCGGGAACGGCATCGGTTCCGGCGACTTTGACTACGCCAGGGATCTGCCTCAAACGGGCTTTGACAGTATTGATATCCCGGAAGATCTTGGGATCATCAACATTGGATACCAGAACCTGATCTTTTATAAATCCAAGATTCACGTTTTTCATGTACAGGATTTGGTCTCGGATAATCCAGGTTCCGATGACCAGTGTGATGGATACGACGAACTGGCTGATAACGAGCACGTGGCGGAAACGCTTACCTTCGGTTCCTGTCAAACGGCTCCCTTTGAATACCTTGGCCGGATGGAATGCCGAGAGGAAGAAGGCTGGGTAGCTGCCGGCTGTAATCCCGGTGAAAAGTATCAGACCGATAATTAGCGGAATAAACCGAATCAGCTGAGCGGTTCCCAGTTGCAGGTCCACCCCGGAGATGGTCCTGAAAACGGGCAGAGCCATTCGGACCAGGACGAGGGCGAATAACAGGGCCAACAGACTGTAAAATGTCGATTCCCCCAGGAACTGCTTGATGAGGTTGCGCCGCTCAGCGCCCAAAACTTTTCTCATGCCCACTTCCCGGGCCCTTTTAGCTGAACGGGCCGTGGCCAGATTCATGAAGTTGATACAGGCAATGCCCAGGATGAAAAACGCGATAGCACTGAATATGTAGATATAGAGAATGCTGCTGTTTGGTGCAAACTCGAACTGGAGATTGGAGTGCAGGTGGATGTCGGTCAGGGGCTGGAGAGAATAGCGGATGCTCCCGCCCAAGGCCTTCAAGCGTGAACCCATATATTTCTCGACCATGGCTGGGAATTTGCTCTCGAGATCGCAGGCGGCGGCATTCTCACGAAGTCGGAGATACGTGAAATTATGGGCGCTGATCCAGTCGTCACGGGCTTGCGGTCGATCAACAAATAAAGTTTCGCATGATACCAGAATATCGAAAGTAAGGTGGGAATTAAGGGGGATGTCTTTGATGACACCGGTTACCTCTAAATCTTTGGCACTATCCAACCGCAGCACCTTGCCTACGGGATCGGATTCGCCAAAATATTTTCTGGCTGAGGTCTCAGTCAGGACGATTGTGAAGGGTCGAACAAGCGCTTTCTGGGGATCGCCGTTGATAAAGGGAAAGCTGAAAACATCGAAAATGGAAGCATCGGCGAAGAGGGCGCCAGACTCGTAGAATTGATTGTCTTCATACTTGACCAGGATTTTAGAGATCTTGCGGATCCGTGTCGAGGCGATGACTTCGGGGTAATCGCTGACGAGCGTCGGCGACAGGGGATTGTTAGTGATGGGAACCTTCAGGTTCGTTGAACCGATGGAGGCATCCATAACGATCCGGTAGATGTGGTCGGCGTTTGTATGGAATCGGTCGTAGCTCAGCTCATGCTGGATGTAAATAATGATCAGCAAGCAGCAGGCCATTCCCAGCGCCAGACCTGTGAGGGTGATGAATGAATATCCTCTTTGTCTTTTAAAGTTTCTAAAAGTGATTTTTAAATAATTTTTCAGCATGATGACACTCCATAAAACTGAGTTTCTTAAAAAAGGAAAAAAGGACACACAAATTTGTTTCCAATACCAGGCTTTGGCCTGGGGTGTCCCTCTTTGTTTAAGAATTCTTGAATACTCCTCTTCCATGTCCCCAAGAAGAGAAAAATTCTCCGGTGAATTTCTTAGCCGCCGGATTATCCATTCAGCCATTCGCGGCGGTTTATGTGTCTTTTTATTCATGAACTTAAAACCTAATCCAACACTTTCGGTGCGTCTTTCCAGATCGCGTTCTGGAGATTATAAGCTGACTTCAGAGCCTTGATGCCTGCCGGGGAAAGCTTATAAAATATTTTTCTCCTTCCCCCTCTTTCGGCTGTAGGTTTGCCGATCTTTTTTGTCACGTAACCTTTCCGGGTCAATTGGTCAAGATAGCTATAGATTGTTCCATAAGAGAGAGTCCTGCCTTTGATTTTCGATGTCTCTTCTCTGATAGTGACGCCATAAGCATTTTCTTCAAGACGAAGAATCACCATAAGGAATATTGATTCATAGACGGTTAAATCTTTCATGTGTACTCCTCATTTTATTTATACGGATGTTCAGTAGTAATAGTTCCCTAAAAATTTTTTTTTCACCGTAAAATATAATTTTTCCCTTGAACATACCTAGAAACCAATATAAGCTGGGAGGT
>CAZSGR010000012.1:0-30900 GCA_964606185.1 uncultured Eubacteriales bacterium | reverse complement strand
CCAAGAGAAAAATTTTCTTTTTTAAGAGATTGCCGCGCTCCGCTCGCAATGACACAATACAAAATGTCATTGCGAACAGAGTGAAGCAATCTCGTAAAAACAAATACAAACATTCTATATGGGATTGCCGCGCTTCGCTCGCAATGACATGGTGCGTTCTGATTTCCAGGTTAGAGTATTCCCTAAAATGGCTATTCTGTGTATTTCGATACGGAGGAGAAATTGATTGCTATTTTTTCTTTTTCCTTGAGGCAACCAGGAATTTACCGCAGTTCTCACAGATATAAATATCGTTGCTTCCTTCAATCGCAGACCCCATTCCTGTGGCCACATTGATGTTACACCCCTGGCAGACTCCTTCATCCACCTCCGCCACGGCAAACCCGTATCTTTGCATGAGCCTGTCATACCTGTCGACAAAAGCTCTATCGAGTTCCTGGCGGATCAGATTCGCCTGCTCTTTAAGCTGTTTCAGCTGACTTCCCTTTGCTTTTTTCATTTTAATTTCAATAGTTTGAAGCTTCTTCAGCAGGCTGGCGCGGCTGATGATCCGGTCTTCCTGAGGAAGCCGCAGTTCGACCTCTGAAAGGACTTTATACAACTCTGTTTTATTCGCGGCTCCAAAAAGTCTCCGTCTAAAATCGTCTTTTCTCAAGAATTGAGCTAATCCGGCAAAAAGATGATTGAACAGGCCGGGAAGAGAGGGATTCCAGATAACCAGAATTATGATATGGACTTTTTTATCATCGATGGCGTCAAAATCTATACCTTTTTTTGACTTTCCGACTGCCACGGCTATATCTCCGCCCGTGTTTACTCGCGCATGGGGAAGAGCGACACCGTGTCCGATTGCCGTGGGTTCCAACCGTTCTCTATCAATAACCCGGGTCAGTATAAGCTTTTTATTATCGATCAGTTTTTGCTTGGCGAGGATGCCGAGGAGTTCTTCCAAAGCTTGAATCTTATCCTTGGCTTTGAGGTCGTAGATAACTTGAGACAGCTGAAGGTAAGCGGATAAATGCGAACTTTTAAAAGAATCTTTCATACTTCTCGCTGTTATTCTAGCATAAAAAACACAATCTCAAAAGACAAAAATACGAAAATCTCAAACTTTCCACTGTCCATGGTTTATCTTTCCTGAAAGAACTCGATTCTCTGATCTGAGAAGGGATTCAGCTTTAGAAAAGAGAGGCACAGTTTTCCCAGCCCAAAAAGAGCTTTTTCTTTACTTACGTTTTCTGTTTCTCGCGGTCAATTTTTCAATCTCTTGATATTTCCTGGCAAGCCTGAATGTTTCTTCAATGCCTTTGACTTCAACGGCTTGTGTGGCTAACTCCAATCCAAACCGCGCGGCGTCAAACGGGTCTTTTCCTGATGCCAGCTTCACAACCGCTCCACCGCAAAAAACGTCGCCGCAGCCTGTTGTATCGACAACTGTTCCTGCCTGAAGGGCAGCAATCTTCAAGGGTTGTTCCCGTTTCAAGACTAAAACGCCCTCTTTACCCAGCGTTACAAACACGGCTTTCACTCCCAGTTCAAAGGCTTTTTCCCCAAAACGGGAAAGGTCCGTCTCTGAAGGGACATCATCCGGAGTGCCGAGTATTGAAGCCACTTCTTTGACATTAGCCTGGAGAAAACTGATACCCTTGACCCATTCCTCCCATCCACTCATGGGGACGTACTTTCGAGGCACATTGAGCTCCTTGGAGAGAAAGAAGGAATGAACATCAACCCATATCGGGCAGGATGCTGACTCCACGATATCCCGCCAGTGAGACAGCTCCAGGTCATAACCCGAATTTATCACCAGGATGAGCATTCCCAGCTTATGCAAATCAGCGATTATGGGGGCAGGATCCAAGGGAGGGACAACCGATTTTAAGACTTCAACTCGTTCTCCTTTTTCGGGGTAATGGAGGTGAACCCGGTTTCCAGGACCCGGAACGCGCCGTATACTTTTTTTCTGAAGAGTGGACCACTTCCGGACTAATTGAGTGACATCCTCAACCAATTCTTCACCCAGATTGGTGTGAAGAGACACATCTTTTCCCAGACCGCAAAGCACGCTTGCCTGGTAGAGGACTCCTCCCAATCCGGAAATTTGTTGACCGGACAAAAAGGTGATGTCATCATAGGTTATGGTCCCGATCAGTCCAAAATTCATGTTTATTCACTCATTTTTATAACTACAGGTTAGCCAAACATGCTTTTTTCTCCAATATTATAACTCCCAGTTATCCTGAATAGCCAATTCTGACAGGCGACAAATATAAGAAGTTCGCAAATGAATATCCATTTATCAAGTCCGCCGCCGGTAATCCTCTCTGAATCTCAAGGCAAAGGCCTGATCATATCCTTTTCCGTTTTGCGTCCCAATTATGATATATTATTGAATCCAGAGTGAAAAGGATAAAAATGGCCGGTCTGAAGCAAAAGGCAAGAGAGCTGATCGACGAATTCAAGGGCAAAGACTATATCTATGGACCCGGCTGCCTGGGAAAAATCAGTGAGCTCGCACACTCCCTGGGTAAAAAGGTCCTTTTAGTCACAAACCTCCAGAACCGCAGCCCTGAAACTTTCCGGACAGTTCTCGATTCGATGAAAAGTTTTGGCCTTGAAATCGAAGGACCTTCCCCTTCCGCAAGGCCTAACTCTCCAAAGGAAGACGTCGACAATATTAGAGAAGACATTTTGCGCACAAATCCCGAGTGTGTGGTCGTTGTCTCAGGCGGCTCCGGAATTGATGCGGCGAAAGCCGCTGTGGTCCTGGCTGTATTGGGAGGAGACATCGACGATTACTTCGGAATCGGAAAAGTGACTGAAGAGCTCGGAAAAAGCGGCATAAAGCTTCTTCCACTCGTGGCTGTCCAAACGGCCTCAAGCTCTGCAGCCCATCTGACGAAATATTCCAATATTACAGATTTAGAGACGAACCAGAAAAAGCTCATCGTCGATGAAGCCATCGTTCCTTCACGGGCTCTTTTTGATTACAGCCTTACCCGGACTATGTCCGATTCTTTCACTGCGGACGGAGCCTTTGATGGTCTGGCTCATTGTCTTGAAGTCTATTATGGAGCAAGCCCTGATTCATTCGAGAAAATCCAGGAAATCGCATTGACTGGAATCGAGCTCATCCTCTCCTCTCTCCAAAATGCCTTTGCAGACCCGTTTGACATGGAAGCCCGGGAAGCGATCGGTCTGGCCACTGACCTCGGCGGCTATGCCATCATGCTGGGCGGCACAAACGGAGCCCATCTGACGAGCTTCTCCCTGGTGGATATTCTCAGCCACGGCCGTGCATGCGCTCTTCTGAATCCGTACTACACCGTTTTCTTTGCTTCGTCCATCTCCAGACAACTCCGGAAGCTTTCCCCGCTTCTTGTTAAACACGGGTTGATGGACAAATCTCCATCAACCCTTGAAGGTCAAGACCTGGGACTGGCTGTGGCCCAGGCATTCATCAAACTGAGCCAAAGTGTGGGCTTCCCGACTAGACTTGAGGAAATCAAAGGGATGAGCAGAGCTCATATAGAAAAAGCCCTTCTTGCAGCTAAAAATCCGGAACTGGAAATGAAGCTGAAAAATATGCCCATCCCTCTGACATTGAGTATGGTGGAGGAATACATGGGCCCGGTTCTCGAAGCCGCCCTGACCGGGAATTTCTCACTCATTAAATCAGTCAAAAAATGAAAGAAATACAACTGAATTTAGGGCAGAAAAGCATCCTGATAGATGTTCCCGATAGTACAGAAATATTGCCTATGGGAAAGGTTTCACTACTTTTCAACTCTGAGGAGAAAATCCGCGACGTGTTAGCCAATCCGATAGACTGTCCGCCCCTCAAATCCCTGGTCCATGAAAAATTGAAAGCGAATCCCGAAGCCAAGGCGGTTGTCGTTATTTCAGACAATACACGTCCTGTCCCTTATTCCGGAAAATCGGGCATCCTCTACCCTGTTGTCGATGAGATGATGAAAGCCGGCCTTCAGCCCTCTCAAATCCGTCTTCTGGTGGCAACAGGGACTCACAGGGCAATGAAAGATAAGGAATTAAGAGACATGCTTGATTCCCGGGTGAATAATCTCGGACTTGAAATTATTAATCATGACAGTAGAAATCCGGATGAGATGGTCTCCATAGGAAAGACCGGGCTCGGGGGTGAAATTCTTCTGAATCGCGTGTACGTTGAAAGCGACCTGAAAATCCTTACAGGCCTTGTGGAAAGTCATTTCATGGCAGGAGCTTCAGGAGGGAGGAAATCGATCTGTCCGGGGCTTCTCGCGGAAGACTCTACACACCTCCTGCACAGCGGTCCTGTGCTTTCTTCTCCGAATGCCCGGGACTTAATACTCGAAGGAAACCCTGTACACGAAGAAGCCCTTAGAGTGGCACAAATGGCTGGCTGCGATATGATCGTCAACGTCACTTTGGACTCAAGATACAGGCTCACAGGAGTTTTTGCCGGAGACCTTGAATCCGCCCATTTGGCTGCTTTCGAAAAATTGAAGAGCTATGCAGCCATTCCTATTGATAAAAAATACGACTTAGTTATCGGCCAAACTGGTTTTGTGGGAGTGAACCACTACCAGGCCGCCAAAGGCGCCCTGACATGCTTGCCCCTACTCGATGAAGAGGGAACATGCCTTCTTGCGACATACCATACCGATCCAGACCCGATAGGCAGTACTCATTATAAAAGAATGCTCCGTCTTCTCAGAGAGAAAGGCTCTGAAAAATTCCTGGAAACGATCCTCTCCCCGTCCTGGAGTTTTGTCCCAGACCAGTGGGAGGCTCAGATGTGGGCCCGGTTCTTCAATAGAATCCCGATGGAGAATCTCATCTACTGCACCTTTGAGATTCCAGAGGAAGCCTTTTCATGGATTCCGGGAAGAGATGCCAGGACGATTATTCCTGAGGCCGAGGACCTTCAGGAGCTGGTGACACAATCGCTCGATTGGGTCTATAAAAAACTCTGCCTCCGCTTGGGTCAAGAGCCTCGTATCGCGTGTCTTCCGGATGGCCCTTACGGCATCCCTGTCGAACCAGAATAAAATAAGGGGACAGGTCTTTATGCTCAGTAATTAGGTAACGCTTTTATTAATGATAATGAGGATAAAATTGTCATTGCGAACAGAGTGAAGCAATCTCGTAAAAACAAATGCATTTTTTCCATACGGGATTGCTTCACTCCGCTCGCAATGACACTGATATGAGATTGCCACGTTTCGCTCGCAATGACACTTTTGCCTTCAATATCAATGCCAAAAGCATTACCTAATTACTGAGCATAAAGAACTAGGCAATTTTTTCAAGAAGGGGAATAGCCCCTCTTTTTCATTAATATAACGATTAAAAGGGACAGTCACCAAAAAAGTAGGCTGTCCTCTTTTTAAGTTGACGAGGGGGTATGATTCGAATATTATAGAAGACGATTCAACCGGGACAATACGCATCAAGGAGTTAACCATGAGAAGAATTCATAAACAATCCGCAATTTTCTTGGTTTTGTTTCTACTCACCATTCTCCTTCCCTCCTTTTCTTACAGCCAATCCGAACTTCCCCCAACAGACTTTCCTGTGCTCGTCACTTCTTGCGGCCAGAGTACAGGCCCAGTGCTTCTTAAAGCCATTTTCAAGCGTATGAAACTCAGCCCCAGCCCAGAAACTTTTGTGATAGTTGACCAAGCGACTGCTGAAGACTTGACGATAGCAAAAGGAACAGGCTCCCCGTACAAAACCGTTATCATCGTCATGGGCGCAAGCCTTAAAGGGATGGGAGCAGCCGGAATTTCAATAGATGATGAAATTGACAGATCCTCAAAGCTGATCGCGGAGGCCCGACGTCAGAAAATCACAATCATCGGAGCCCACATCGAAGGCATGAAACGCAGAGCCCAGGGCGCAGCAGTGGGTGATAACACAGACGAACTCAGTATTGATGCAATCGGCCCAAACTCCGACCTCCTGATTGTCATAGAAGAGGGAAATGACGATGGACGCTTCACTATCATCTCGAAAGATAAAGGCATCCCGATGATTGAAGCCGAAAAACTGCTGGATCTCGTTGATGAATTCAAGAAAATCTTCAAAATGTGAAATAAAAAAGAGCAGGCAACTTTTTGTTATCCAAGCTCGCGCATGTTGAATAAAACAAAAGAACAAATTTCTACTACCTCAATTCAGACAATCAATAAAAAAACGAAAATATTTTCTGCATTCAATTTTTTGGGAGGAACCCCCGTACACCGGTTTCAACATCACAAATTAAGGGAATTTCTGTGAGCCTATTTACTTCCACCGAGATCATCCTGGCCGTGATGGTCTTGACTTATATCATCGCCAGGATTCTGAAAGTCTCGACAGAGCTCTCCATGTTCGCCGCTGCCCTTGCCGGAGCACTGGCTGGTGGAGCCGGGATTCCGGCCAGGCATATCGTAGAAGGCGCCTTCACCTACCTGGATATCGTCCTCATCTTCATCACTGCCACTCTTTTCATGAATATCCTAAAGGAGTCCGGAGGAGTGGCTTATGTTGTAAGAGGAATTCTCCGTAAATTCTTCCGAAGTAAATCCATTCTATTCATCCTGATCACTCTCCTGTTGCTGCTTCCAGGCGCCTTGACAGGAGCTGGAAGTGTAACGGTCCTGATCACAGGTGGTATGATCGCCATTGTCCTGAGTTATATGGGAATCTCTAAACCCAGAACCGCGGCCATCATCTTTATCCTGGCAGGCCTGAGTGCAGCCGCCCCTCCTGTGAGCCTGTGGGCGATGCTCACTGCAGCAGGCGTCAACATGCCCTATGTGGGATTTTTCCTCCCTCTGCTCATCCCCTGCTTGCTCCTTTCTCTGATTACCATATTCATACTGGGATGGAAGGCAAAGCCAGTCAACCTGAAAAAAGCACTGGAAGAACTACCAGAAGCTCCACCAAAAATGAACTGGATTCGTGTCTCACTCCCCTTCCTCATATTCCTCTTCCTGGTTCTTGCCGGTAGGATCTGGCCTCACTCCCTTCCTGTGATAGGACTTCCAATGATGTTTATGGCAGCCGCCTTTGTCAGCCTCTTGCTTTCGCCCATAAAACTAAATTTTCTCAAAATTTCCAGAGACACAGTCCACCAGCTCCTTCCTCTGATAGGAACACTCACCTGTGTCGGAATCCTGGTCCAGATCATGACTCTCACTGGAGTCCGGGGACTTATAGCCATAACAGTAGTGACTCTTCCCTTAATAGCAGTTCTCCTCTCGCTCTCGTTTGTCCTTCCTGTCTCTGAGGCTGTGCTCATGTGGGGCGCGGCCCCTGTCCTCGGCGTTCCTCTGGTTTTACTGTTTAACACCATAGGGCTAAATCCGATCATAGCGCTGGCAGGAATGAGCGTCATCTGGCCGCTGGGCGATGCGCTTCCCCCGACAGCCATTATCGGCCGCCTGACAGCTCAAACGGTAGGGATGAAAGAGTCTTATTCTCGTCTGTTGAAACACTGTATTATTCCAGCCATCATCATCATGGCTGTGGGCACTCTAATGGTCGTCTTCAGTAAAAAATTGGCTTTTTTAACGCTGTTATGACGGAGAAAATATTGACTGACAGCAACTTGATAGAAATCTTCAGGGCAAGAAAACGCACGCTGTCAAAATTTATCATGCAGGAGTCTGGCTCATGATTATGACTATTCTCTATTATATACTCACTGCGTACATTGTCTTTCTTATCATCTGGAACCTTTTGAAAAGTAAGAAGTGGCAGGAGGAAATTCTTTATATCATCATCCTCATGCCGTTTCTTTTAAGATTATTCCGGTTGAAATAGGGAGACAGAGGAGAAACAATGCCCGTGCACTGGCCCTACATTCGAAAATACAGTCTTATCCTTCTGGGTGTGATTCTCATGGTCTTTGCAGGGATGAGTTTTTACAACAGCCGGCATCTCAAAGAACCTGTTGTCCTCAGCCCAGGGGTAACTCAAGTCAAAAAACTCAGCGATTACTTTTCCGGTATCAAAGGAACCGTCAATGATTCGAACGTCTATGTCCTGGAGGGAACAGAGGCCGGAGGCACAATCCTCATCCTAGGAGGGACTCATCCTGAAGAGCCTGCCTGCCGTCTGACAACCTGGATCCTTACTGAAAATGCGACAGTTGAACAGGGGAGGCTACTCGTGATCAACTCGGCCAACCGAAGCGCCACCACAGTGACGCGACTGGGCGGAGCGTATCCGCCGGATTTCACGATTCCCACTCCTTGGGGAGAACAGAAATTCCGCATGGGAGACCGATGGTCCAATCCTCTCGACCAATGGCCTGATCCCGAAGTCTACATCCACTACCCGAGTCGACAGGAGCTGGCTTATGTGGATATCCGGAATCTGAACAGAACATGGCCTGGCCGGGCCAACGGCACGCTGACAGAAAAAACATGTTATGCCGTGACCCAGCTCATTCAAAAAGAAAATGTAGATATCGTCATCGACCTCCATGAAGCAGAGCTGCAATACCCTGTCATCAGCACTATTGTCGCCCATCAAAAAGGGGAAGACCTGGCAGCGCTGGTTTCCATGATGATATCAAGCTCAGAAGGATTCAATATCGGCATGGAATACTCTCCTGAGGCTCTTCATGGTTTGTCTCACCGGGAAATCGGAGATCACACGCAAGCGATATCCCTTCTTCTTGAGGCTCCAGAGCCCTTTCTCGATGCAACCCGGGGACGAACCAATAGAGCCCTTCTTCTCGATGGAAAAGATGAATTTGTCCTCAAAGCCGGAAAACACGGCCTTCTTTTCGAGAAAATGGATGAGAACGGATGGCCGATCGATGTCCGGATCGGCCGCCACTGTTCAACCCTAATTTATATCTTAGAATTCTGGTCGGATGAGAATCCTGATAAAGGGGTGATTGCGAGAGGAATTCCTCGTTATGCTGAGGTGATAAAAAAAGGAGCAGGCTCTTTTCTCCATAACCCCGCAAAAGCTGATCCGAAACAGGTCTACTACGAATAGAATTTAAAAGCAAATATCATGGAAAAAAATGGGAAGTCGGCAGATTTTATGAATAATCAAGGTTAAAAGTGATACGTGACTCCTATCCCAAACAGAACAGTATCCAGTTTAACATTATCAAACTGACCGGACTCTGGTCCGGTGACCGGATCAACATAACTCCATGAACCGCTCGGGCTCTGGAAACAAACCTTTATCTCTAATTTTAGAGCCAGATTTTCTCTTAAAAAGTATTCGATTCCAGATCCAACATGAAATCCCAGAGTGTTTTTGACTGTCTCTACTCTGCTGAAACTCGTGTCCCTCAAAGTGAAATCATTTAAATAATAATCTATTCCTCCTGTAATATAAGCGAATGTTTTGGGCTGAAAAGGAAAGCGTTTTTGAATGCTCAATTGAATGGGAATAATCGTTAAATCGCCTCTGCTCAATCTTCCAGGGCGACCCTCCACTCCCATTTCGAAACCCTGGACACTCAACTCGAGAGTGAATTCCTCTATAAAGCTATAAGAAACATATGCGGTAAAATTAACTCCAGAATTATAATTGTCACCGGAAGGGAAAGAACCTCCTATTATCAGCCCAGCTCCAAATTTTCGAGGCTTTCCCTCAGACCTTTTCTTCGGAATCTTAATCTCGGATGTAGGTATTTCTGCGCCCACAACTTCAACAACACTCTCATGGATGTATCCAGGAAGGGCATATCCTTCGAGTTCAAGAGGGAGGCGAACGAGATACCATTCTCCTTCTTTTCCATCCGCTTGAAGAATGGTTCCTCTCCTAACGACCGCGATAGTTTCTCCCTCAATGTTGGGCTGTTCGCGAACGTTTGCTCTTCGGACTTTGACCTTGACTTTCATATCTTCGGTTTGGCTGAATCCGATAACGCATAAAAACAAGACCAGTACCAAGAGCAAACAGACTCTTTTTTTTAGAACGACATGTGTCATGCGCACTTGACTCTCCTTTATCTGTGGTTGAGATCCAGGATGGATTCAGTATTTTTTCACATCTGCCACTTATTTTTTAAAACATGATTTTATAGCATAAAATCAAAGAGAAGGCTAGCCTTTCAATAACGGTTGGGTGTGATAGATACTGCGGAAAAAACGGCAGATAGCCTTTTATCTCAGTCGGTTGCGGAAAATCAATATGAACACGACCAGCAACAAGTAGACGATCGAAAGAACAAGAAACAGCGGTTGTTTCTCCCTGGCACGCTGAAAAATCCTCTCCTTTCCTGGCCTTGGGAGAGGGACCGGATCCCATGACAGCCCATATTTCTCAACTAGGCCCCTGACAAAAAGAAGGTGAATCACCGGGATGTTGCGGGAGGCCATTTCGAAGATGACTCCCCGGTTCCCAAGAGGCGGAAGCTTCCTGATTTTGACAAGACCTGGTTCTAACTTTAAGACCTCTGCATCCGTTCCCATGTTTGCCCAGCTTCCTCCGATGTTGATGAAGGCTTTGATCTTGTTCGCACCTGCGCTCTTTTCATAGAGCCGCATCCTGGCTTCCACATTCGCTCGGAGGTCAGGCTCGTCAATAAATAGAAATCCACTTTTATTTATTTCTTCAAGGAGGAATGACCGCCCTTCAAGGCTCATATCCTCTCCTTTGTCTTTCTCTCCTCCTAAAGAAAGGGCGATCGGCTGGAAACTAAAAACCCCTGATTTCAACAGACAATTCAATATATCCAACCAGTGGAAATCCATGAAGTTGGCGCCCCATTGAGAGGCCCCGAGCGAATTGATCATAAGGGGATGGAGATCCATGGCCTTTGCGGCTGACAGGGTTGCCACAATCAGAGCGGGAAAAGAACTGGATGCTCCGACCGCCACTGTATCCCCCCTCCCGACACCTGCCTCTTTGAACAAAAATACCACCAATGCAGCGAAGTTGGGGTTTGTCGTCGTCCTTTTTGCCTCAAGATTCCCGATGGTGGTAGTCAGAGGAGAAGATTCAAAACCGATGAGTCCGGTCTGATTCGGGTCATTCTCCGTATCGAGATGGAGGCCTCTTTCACTCTGGCATCCCCTCAACGCAACCATGGCCTCTCCCATTATTTCTGAAGCTCGGAACATGTCAGCATTGAGAGCATCTCCTTTTCCGAAGGGGATGAACTGAGCCAGCAAGAAAAACAAGAGACTGATAATCAAAAGGAGTAGAACCGTGTTTCTATTGGTCCCGGCACCCTGTTTCGGGAAGCTCCTTTTTCGAATAAAAAATGCACCTTGCATCATTATTCACGTTGGGAGGATATGTTTTACTCGAACCACTTTTTTCGCTTCATTTTTCTCACGAGATTGCCACGCTTCGCTCGCAATGACAGAAGAGAATCCCTCTCTTTGTTCGTATCGAAAAATTGATGAGACGGCCAATTCTTCCTCCAGGAAAAGCAAAGGGTCCTTCTCTACTCTTCGCAATATCATGAAAATCTATCTCTTTCTGCCCTCAATAAAATCCAAGATTCCCCTATTTTCACGGCAATGATAACAAACGCTTCTCCATCAGAACCATGCCAGAAGTTTCACAAGAAAATAGGTGAAGATTGAAACAATAAACATCGAGGCCAGAGTGGGAACATACTTCTGTTTCTCCAGATTGTTGGCCAAAAGTCCGGGAATGAGCCATCCAATTGCCCTGAGACCTAAAGGATCGGAGAAAAAAACCGGTAAAAGAAGAAACCAGATTTGAGCCCAGAATGCACCGAGAAGAACCAGCATCACAAACCTTCTTTTGCCAAAGAGAATCAGAAAACGCGATAAAAATTGATAAGAATAAAGGCTCAGGAAAGCGATGAGGATCGTCACCAGAACTCTTAGCGGCTGGTCAAGATAGAGAGCGATATAAGCAGGGACGATAATCCCTCCAGGATAGACATCCATGATCTCCACATAGAGAACGGCTACGACCAGTCCTATGAGAAGCGTCTCAAAAATCATAAGGTTTCCCTTTCTTTTCCCAGTATTCGACAAGCCCTTTCCCGGCGCCTCCCATGTTTCCCATGCCAACGACGACAGCCTCTGCTTTTACGATTTCCGATATTTCTTCCAGGATTTCCTTCGGAGTCCTGGATTTCAAAATAAACGACTCCATTTCATTTAACCGTTTCAGCCTCTTTTTGAAGGCAGATGCATGCTCTCCGGCGAGGAATATTTTCCGGAACTCTGGAAAAGAGTTTTCATTCAAGGACCTCAGCCATTGAATTGTTCTGTCCCCCCTGTCCCTCCTGAGATTGAGAAGACCTATCTTTTCTTTCTCTTCCAGGGATTTCTTTTTCATCAGCCCGGAGAGTACACGCTGTGTGGAATCCGGATCATTCGCCGCAAAGCAGCTGACAAGATTCCAGTTTTGAGAAGGCACTCCGACATTCATTGTCCACATTTTCAAACGTCCAAAATCTGGTCGGACTTTCTTTAAGCCCTGGAGGACGATCTCTCTATCCATCTTTAAAAACTCAGCCAAAGCAAATACCAGGCGGACATTCTCCTCAAATTCATAAGGGAGTATCCCCTCTTCTGACCGGGTATATTCCTGGAAAGACTCCCTGTCGACCTGAATGAGTCGAGTACTCATCGCTTCTGCAGTTTTTTCGAAAACAGGATAGAACTCTTCATGCGGTACAAAAACGGTTCCTTTCTCAGGAAACAAAGAGGCAAAGCAACGGGCTATTTCCTGCTTTGAAGAACCCATTTGAGCGATATGGTCAAGGCGGATATTGGTTATAACCAGGATATGGGGATTGAACAACTGAGTGGATTCGACATAGCTACATTCTGGTTGAATGCTCATCAACTCTGTAACCAGTGCGTTCACCTTAAGCTTTGCACCTAATTTTAAAAGCCTTTTTCCTTCCAGGATGGAGGGAGAGCCACGGCGGTGAATTTCTTTTTCTTCCCAGTCAGGAAAAATGATAACAGGTTTTGAACCAGTCGTTCTGGCCAGCACCGTAAAACCTGCCTCCCTCAGGCAAGCCGAAATAAGCCTGGCAACGCTCGATTTTCCCCTGGTTCCCGTGACACAGATTCTCAAGGGGATGGACCGGACTGTCTTTATAATTCTGAGGCGTTCTGATAAAAAGTAAAATACAAGAAAGGCAAGGCATCCTACACTCAACAGAAGCTCTTTAATGAAGTCTCTCCTTTCCGTGAATAATCCACGCGCCCTGGATTATTCATAAAATCTGCCGACACTCTGTTCTATTTTCTAAAAAGAGGAACAGGCTCCTTTTTTGGGGACTGTCCCCCTTCTTAAATAAGAGGCCTGTTGTACTCGCTCAATAATTCAGTAACGCTTTTATAATGTCATCGCGAAAGGTATGAAACAATCTCAACTGACAAAACTGTCATTGCGATGAGTGTAACGAAGAAGCAATCTTACAAAAATGAATTTTTCATTATTTTCTTACGAGATTGCCACGTCACTTCGTTCCTCGTAATGACATGTGAGTGAGATTGCCGCGCTTCGCTCGCAATGACAATTTTGCCTTCAATATCATCACCAATAGCGTTGCCTAATTACTGAGCATAACCAACAGTCCCATTTTTCTTTAATATTGTGCGGCTGTGCCTTCAGAAAGTAATCAAGGTAAAAGTCAACACCGCTCCTCAGCTTCCTGCCCTTCTCAATACACTCGTGAATGTTGAAGAAAAGAGATAGAAAAAGTCCATGCTCTCATACTTTTCTTTGACCATCTCGGAGATTACCTTGAGCATCTGGTCTTTCCCGGCAGAACCCCAGAGGCAATTCTCATTGACGATCATCAAACACCGGGAACCGATGGCTTTTTTAGCGTCATTCAGCTTTTTGAAATACGCAGCCGGGTCTTCATCCGCGCCAAGGATGAGCCCAAGGACAAACTCTTTTTCTTTTATGAGCTCCAGGATTTCTTTATCAGGCAGCTCTCTCTCCAGAAAAACCATTGGCTTTTTCGACTCTTCTAAAAGCACCTTCGCTTGAGCCGTATCCAATCCCTTGACCAGAAGGAGAAGCCCGCTTGAATTCACTGCCGGGATGAACATCTTCCCTTCACTGGACAAACCTTTATCCCCGAAGAGAAAACTCGAATCTTCGACAAGGGCAAAGTGAAGGCCCTGTTCAACCAGGATCTTGGCCCATTTCGGGTTATCCCGGAACGTATCAATCCCCTTAAGACCCAGCATGACTGTGGTTTTCCCCTGCCTCGAATTCATCGAGATCGACCGATTCGGGGCATACAGGGAAAGACCTTTGGCCTTTTTCATTCTTTCTGGCAGGTCAAACAGACTGTTGATGATATCCGCCCGAAGCTCGACTCCGGACAGCCCTTCTTTTTCTTCTATGACCGCGACCTGTAAATCCACATGGGAATCTTTGGCATCACCGTGTGCTTTGACGACATGAGCGAGCGGCTCGAACTTGAAATTGGTGAGGTCCTGGTACTTCAGATAATACGTTTCCTGCCTCATCGGTTTGATGAAATCTCCAGGTTCAGAAGCCAGGATCTGGACAGCCGCATAGACTAAATCGCCAACTCTCTTCAGAATCTCAGGCTTGATCAAATCGATGTCATCGCCGGGTCGGTGATACTTGAAATGATGGCCCTCAGTCATTATCGCGAAGGCGGGGACACCTTTCTGTAAAAAGGGTGAGTGGTCGGAACCGCCCGGCCCTCCTCTGCTAGGTTTGACATATTCCATGATCTTTTTGGGAAGTTTTTCCTCAAGGAGATTCCAGATATGAGGCCCGTAATACTCACCCCTGAAGGGAACGTTTCCGCTGCCATGACCCACCATGTCCATGTTGATGTAAACGATTGTTTTCCCAATCAAAGGAGAATGTTCGGCGTAATGCCGAGAGCCGAGAAGCCCCTGTTCCTCGCCAGCCCAGCCAGCAAATACGACCGTCCTTTTGGGCTTGACGTTATTGAGCTTCATCACACGGGCAATCTCCATAGCGACGGCTGTTCCGGAAGCGTTGTCATTCGCTCCGTTATACACATCTCCCATCGGGCTGACTCCCAAATGATCCATGTGACCGCCGATAACTACGTATTCATCCTTCAGTTTTTTATCGCTTCCCGTGATCTTGGCTACTACATTCCGCGTGGCTCTCTTTTCATCAAAAATGGAGTTGACGGATATGAATGCCCTGACTCCTGTAGCAAAAGATTGTGGCTCGCCTTTTCCGTCTATTTCTCTAAACAAGTACCGTGTCTCCGTCTTTAAATCCTTGAAGATGAAATCCGTCACATGGCTCTCGATGGACAATATCACAAAATCCGGATCATACTGCTCTTTCCTCACACCTATACCATAAAAACGACCCGTGCCTGGCGAAGGCTGAAAGGCAATGATCCCCAGCGCTCCAAGCTTCTGGGCCGCTTCGATCTTCTTCTCCGTATTGGCCGCATCACCGAGCTCCCTGGCAAGCTTTTGAGGGCTTCCGGTGGCAAACATGACCATTTTCCCTTTCACGTCGACTCCCGCATAATCATCATACTCTTTATCAGGGGCATGGATTCCGTACCCGACAAAGACGATTTCCCCCGAGAAGTGACCTGAACCGGAATATCTCTGGATTCGCCAGCTATCTCCGTAATAAAAATCGCGCCTTTCTCTCGCAGTGATAATCTCAAATTTGACTCCCTCTGCGATGTTGCGATGCTCAATCGTAAAATTCTGGAAGTATGTGCCGTCATCTCCAGCGGGTTCCAGTCCCCACTCCCTGAACCTGGAAGCAACATACTCTTCTCCCATGACACCGCTCGGCTGTCCGCTCTTGCGACCCCGCATCTCGTCCGTTGACATATCTCGTATGTAGGTCCAGGCAGCTTTCTCATCAAAAGTGATTTTTGTCGCTTTCTTGTCCTTCGTGAATGAAGGAGAAAAGAGAAGAAAAACTGCAAGTATGACACCGATAAATTTTTTCACTTCCAACCTCCTTGTAAAGAGTTATTAAAGGTAATTATTATATCGGAATAAAGAAAGAAAAAGAAAACTGTTTTTTCCGATACTGTCCGGATTGAAACCGCTATAAAAAGTTGTGGACGATTCATTATTTTTTGTAATAGAATTTAACAAAATGAACGGGCGTCAGTAAGAGTGGTGGTTGCTTCATATTATCCTTCCATCCTCTTTTTCCCCTCTAGGAAAGCTGACGCCCTTAATTTTCATCTCTTCACTGTAAAGATAACTGCCGCATCCATCTCTGCCCGGACATCAGGAGCTGAAATATTCCTGTTGCATAAAAAAAAAGCAGAGTTGTAACCTTATATAAATGACAATCCTGAGCTCAAATTTCTATTTTTTTATCCGAGAAGACTTCGAAAACAGAAATATCGGAGGAATGGAATGAAGAAAAGGTGTGAATGGGTCGGAGAGGATCCCCTCTCTCTAAGCTATCATGACAATGAATGGGGAGTCCCTGTGCACGATGAGAGGAAACAGTTCGAGTTCCTCACCCTCGAGGGCGCACAGGCCGGTCTCAGCTGGCTGACTGTTCTTAAAAAGCGAGAAAATTACAGAAAAGCCTTCGACAACTTTGACCCTATAAAAATCGCTGCATACGATGAAAGAAAGATCAAAGAACTCCTTTCGAACGAGGGAATCATCCGAAATCGCCTGAAAATCGAATCCGCCATTCAAAACGCCAGAGCATTCCTGACCGTTCAGGAAGAATACGGAAGTTTTGACGCCTACATCTGGCAGTTCGTCGGAGGAAGACCGAAGATAAATGCCTGGAAAAAAGTGGAAGATATTCCTCCAAAGACCCCTGAATCAGATGAAATGAGCCAGGCTCTCAAAAAAAGAGGGTTCAAATTCGCCGGCTCAACAATCTGCTATTCCCATATGCAGGCTGTGGGAATGGTTAATGACCATACAGTGGATTGTTTCCGGTATATGGAATTATCAAAATAAATATTAGTTATTAAGCGAATAAAAAGAAAAAAAATCTTCTCTCTCCCCAAAACTTGGAATTAAGAATTTATATTCTTTGAAATCCTTATGTTAAATAGGTGGGTCTATCAGAATTAATAATAATATTAAAATATGTAATAAAATATGACATCCACTTGACAACTTTTCTTACATTGCATATATTATTTATGTGATCACTTTCATTCCAAATCAAACAACCTTTCTCAAATACTGGAGGCTAAGATGATTAATATCGGCCAAAGAATAAAGGAGCTAAGAGTGAAAATCGGAATGAGCCAACAAAGACTTGCTGAAATATTGGGAGTTTCGCGTCCGACAATCTCTCAAATAGAGAATGGTGAAAGAAAAATTTTCGCTGATGAGTTAATTAAACTTTCAGAAATATTTAACACCTCTGTTGACAATTTATTAAATATAGAAAAGTCTCCTCAAATTATTTTAGAAGAAAGCAAAAGTAGGAGAAAAACAAGACAAATAATCAGAATAAACGTCCCTCAAAAAAATATTTATAAATTCAAAGAAGTCCTTCTTTATGTACTCAATAAAATAGGATCAAAGCCCAATGTAGGCGAGACTGTTATCTACAAACTTCTTTACTTTATTGATTTTGATTTTTATGAAAAATATGAAGATCAATTAATTGGCGCCACATATTTAAAGAATCGCTACGGACCAACTCCAATTGAATTCAAAAAATTAGTTGAAAAAATGATTAAGGAAAAAGAAATCACAAAAATTGAAAGTGAATATTTCCAATATCCACAAACTAAATATCTGCCTCTCAGAAAAGCTGACCTTTCGGAATTGAGAGCAAGTGAAATTGAGATAATCGACGATGTGCTTAAAAGGCTTTCAGATATGAGCGCCGCCCAAATAAGTAAATATTCCCACAATGATGTTCCTTGGCTCACAACAGATGACGGAAAGGCTATTGAGTACGAGTCTGTCTTCTATAGAACATCTGATTATTCAGTGAGAGAATATGACGAAGATTTTTAAAAAGATAACATCACTTCCAGAATTTGAAAAAGATTTAAAAAAGCTAAGCAAAAGATTTAAAACTCTCGAGGAAGATTTAAATAACTTTATTCAAATACAATTAAATCTTTACCACAAACAACAAATTGATAATAAAGGAATCCTTCAGATATCTGGATTAAAGATCAAAAGGCCACAAATCTTTCAAGCAAAGAAATTTACATGCCGTTCTCTAAAGGGCAAGGGAGTACAATCTGGAATAAGGGTAATCTACGCCTACTTTAATGAAGAAGATAGAATTGAATTAATTGAAATATATTATAAAGGCGATAAAGAAAACGAAGACAGAGAAAGAATCTTGACGTACTATAAAGATTGAAAAAGGGGAAATGAACAAAGTCTATTGGAAAAGAAAGTGTATCTTAATAAGCCAGTTTATATAATAAGTTTATTCGTTGTTTTTAATTTTTGTGGAGTCTTCATCCAGAATTCGAATGCGGAAAGCCGGATAAAAATGGAAAACAAGATATATCTCGTTTCTATCGGTCCCGGAGAAGACAGCGTTCTCGAAACCCTTGATAAAGAATTGGAAAAAGTGTTTAACTGCGGCGTTGAGCGATACGAAAAAATGGCACTTCCGCAGGATGCGTTCAACCCAAAGAGAAATCAATATTTCTGTCCGCACGTATTGAATAGACTGCGCTCGTTCATTGACCTGAGTCATAAAGAGGATAAAGTTCTGGGTATAGCCGATGTGGATCTTTACGTCCACGGATTGAATTTTGTCTTTGGACAGGCGGAGTTAGGCGGGCACTTTGCTGTCATCTCCTTAACTCGATTGCGACAGAGCTTTTATGGCCTGCCGGAAGACAAAAAGATTTTTAGAGAGCGGGCGATCAAAGAAACCGTTCACGAGCTCGGCCATATGTATGGATTAGAGCACTGCCCGGACTCAACATGTGTGATGCATTTTTCCAACAGCCTGGATGACACAGATAGAAAAAGCGCCTCTTTCTGTTCCCGCTGCAAAGAAATTTTTAAAAAAACTTACTAAACGGGAATAAAGTAAAACATCCCCCGATAAAGTTCTCCCCTATTCATACCGCAGAGCATCGGCGGGATTGGCCAATGCGGCTCTCATTGCCTGGAAGCTGACAGTGAAGACAGCGATGGCAAAAGCTAAGACGGCGGCCAGGAGAAATATCCATACCCCAAGGCTGATGCGGTAGGCATAGAATTGAAGCAAACGGTTCATCGCATAATAAGCAACCGGCCAGGCAATGATATTCGCCACGAGCACCCATTTGGTGAATTGTTTGGTCAATAATACCACAATTGTTGATGTGGAGGCGCCCAGAACCTTCCGGATTCCGATTTCTCTTGTCCGCTGGATAATCGAATAAGAGGTCAATCCAAGCAATCCCAAGCAGGCAATAAATATAGCCAGGAATGAAAAATGAGTGATCATCCGGCTCATAATCTGTTCCGAGCGGTACATTTCACCAATATCCTCCTCTAAAAAATAATACTCAAAAGGGGCGCTCGGAGCACGCTCTTTAATCTTATTCCTTATGAATGCAAGAGTACCAGCAATATCATCTGGAGCAACCTTCACTGAGATTATTCCAAAAGCCGGGGATGTTTTGAGAACCATGGGTTGGATTTTTCTGTGTAAAGATTGAAAATGGAAATCTTTAACGACTCCAATCACTTGACCCATCTCACTGCCTGACATTTCAATTTCGAACTGCTTTCCCACCGCATATTTCCATCCTAACGCTTTAACCGCAGATTCATTAAGAATATAAGAGTATTTCACCTCGGATAAGGAGCCCTTTTGGAAGTTCCTTCCTTCCAAAAGCTCTATCTGGAAAGTATCGAGAAAATCAGCATCGACCGTGAAGTATCTCATGAACATGTAATCATCTTCCTTCATCCCTTCCCATTGAACCGTGTTGTTTCCGCCTCCCGACATCAAATAATTTCCCGAAGCAGACAATATAATCGGATTTCTCAGTAATTCGGATTTCACGCTTTCGTAATTTTGACGTAAATTTCTATCATAAAGGACGACGTTTATTATGTTTTCCTTATTAAACCCCAGATCTTTACTTCTTATGAAATGAAGCTGATTGTGCATGACTATCGTGCCAATGATGAGAATGATAGACACTGTAAATTGAGAGACGACAAGAATACTCCTGAGGATGGACCTCTTGGGTACAGATTTAAACGCGCTTTTTAAGGAGTGAATGGGCCGCATGGCAGAGGCAAAAAAGGCAGGATAACTGCCTGAAATAATCCCGACTAAAAACGCGATCGCGAGGAGTCCGAATATGAATGTCCAGTTTTGAAAATAGTTCATTCTCAAATTTAAGTTGAGAAGCTTGTTGTAGACCGGGAGCAACAACTCAACAATGCATATGGCAAAGGGAAGCGCGATGAGAGAGAGGAATACCGATTCTCCCAGGAATTGTTTGACAAGCTGGAACCTATTCGCACCGATGACCTTTCTCATCCCCACTTCTTTCTCTCTGGCAGAAGATTGGGCCACGGCCAAATTCATGAAATTTACGCAGGCAAGGATTAAAATAAGCACGGCAACAACAGAAAAAATATAGATAAAGGCCATGACATCCGTTCCGAGATGAACTTTGGTAATCGGTTGAAGTAATAAGGAGTATAATATCTGGTGATCAGGAGTCTCGGAGGGCCTGTATCTCTGGCAGGCTTCGATGGATTTTTCTTCGAATTCAGAGAGTGCGATTTCCTCTCTCGCCATGACATAAGTCTGATAATTAAACGCTCCCCAACTCTCCAGATAATTGAACATGAATAATTCATTGATCAGCTCAAAGGGGACGAGAAAGTCAAAACCCAGCACAGTATTTTGCGGCAAATTTTTTGCGACGGCCGAGACTTTTAAATCAATCCTGTTGGCATAAGAGAGAGTTTTTCCAATCGGGTCGCCATCCCCGAAATACTTTTTTGCGATTTCTTCAGTTATCACCACGGAATATTTATCCTGGAGGGCTGTCTTGGGATTTCCTTTGACGAGAGGGAAAGAGAACGCTTCGAAAAAAGAAGAATCCGCCAGTCTAATGCGTTTTTCAACAAAGCTCTTATCTTTATAATTAATGGGTATCCACCCCGTCCCGGTCATCCGCACGGCGTGGATGATTTCAGGAAAATCATTCAACAGAGCCGGAGCCAATGGAGCCGGTACATAAGAACTCGTGCTCGTCCTTCCTTCCATCTTCTCTACCCTCATCAGTCGATAGAGCTGCTCGGTATTCTCGTGGAAGCTGTCATAACTGAGTTCATTCTGGACATAGGAGAGGATCAAAATGAATATGGCCATCCCAACCGCCAGGCCCATCACATTGATCAAAGAATAAGCTCTATGCCTCAGAAGAGTCCTGAAAGCGATCTTGAAATAATTCCTGAACATTTTAACCTCCTTCTGACTCAAGCAATTATATTATAGTCGCTGAAAATTCCATTTAGGCTCCAGTCAATTATTGATTACTCACCTCTACTCATACCGTAAAGACTCGTACGGGTTAGCTAGGGCCGCTTTGGCGGCCTGGAAGCCGACCGTACAGAGAGCGACGACCAAAACGAGAGCAGCCGCCAGTAAAAACATCCACCACTCGATGCTGATGCGGTAAGCAAAGTTCTGCAGCCAGCGGTTCATGGCGAAATAAGCAACAGGCCAGGCAATGATATTAGCCAATAAAACCCACCTGGTAAATTCCCTGGAGAGCAAGATGAGAATATTCGGTACTGAAGCACCCAGAACCTTGCGGATGCCGATTTCCTTGGTCCGCTGCTCAGCTGTAAAGGCAGCCAATCCGAACAGGCCGAGACAGGCGATGAAAATGCCCAGGAATGTAAAAGTGAGGAAAACGTGTCTCAGCCTTTCTTCGCTCTTGTACAATCTGTCGTAATTGTCATCCAGGAAAAAATACTCAAAAGGCCATCCGGGAGAAAATTTTTCCCATTGACTCTTCAGAAAAGAAAGGGTCTCCCTTATATTCGATGGATTGATCTTGACTGAAATGAGATAGACATACCGGCTGCTGGGAAGAAGAGAAAAAATGATAGGCTCTATCTTCTGATGCTTTGACCGGAAATGAAAGTTCTTCACCACTCCGATCACAGAACCCCTTGGTCCTTCCAAATCTATAAGTTTCTTTCCCACGGCTGACTCCCATCCAAATTCTTTGACTGCGGCCTCATTAACGATAAAAGCTTCCTTTTTGTCAGTCGCGAAATCCATGGAAAAATCTCTTCCCTCTTTGATCTCCATACCATAGGTCTGGATGAAATCGTAGTCCAGCAAAACATTCCGCAGGACCAGTCTTTCCCCTTCATCAGCTCCTTCAGGTATAAACACACTTCGGGTTGGAATAAAGCTGGGGGCGCTGGTCGAACCGCACACACTTTGGATGTTTGGATTTTGAAGCAGTTCTCTCTTAAACGCTTCAAAATTTTGTCCTATTCCAGACCGCATCACTGGCATCACGACAACATGATCCTTATCAAAGCCGAGTTTTTTGTCGCGGATAAAATCCAACTGGTGAGTAATGATGATTGTGCCTGCGATCAAGACGATGGATATGGAGAACTGGACAACCACGAGGACCTTTCGAAAAAGCGAGCTCCCCGCTCCTGCCCTTAACTTGCCTTTGAGGACGGCGGCGGGTCTGAACGCAGAAAGAAAAAATGCAGGATAGGTTCCGGATAGAATTCCAACAAAAAAAAGAATTCCGATGAGCCCGAGAAAAACGACACTGTTCCCAAAATAATCAATTCTCAACTCCTTCCCGGTCAGAGCGTTGAAAGCCGGGAGAAAAAGTTTAACCAGAGCCACTGCCGCGGAGAGAGCAACGAGGGATAAAGCAAGTGATTCTCCAAGGAATTGTTTTATTAAACGGCTTCTTTCCGCTCCAAGAACTTTTCTTAAACCCACCTCTTTGGCCCTTTTCGCTGAACGAGCCGTTGAGAGGTTCATGAAATTAATACAGCCAATCAGTAGTATGAAGAACGCAATGGCTGAAAAGATGTAAACGTAACGAATATCACTGTTCGCTTCGATCTCAAATCCCAGGTGAGAATGAAGATGGATGCGGGTTAAAGGTTGGAGGTAAAATGTATAGGCTTCCACAGCCTTTTCCCCTCGGTGTCTGCGGATAAAATCGGGGAACTTACTTTCCAAATCCAGATAAGAATAATCCTTGGGCAGAAGCAAGTAGGTATAACAGTTCCAGGCCCACAATTTTCCGTATCTCGGGTCTCGTACTTCCAGGGTGGCGATCGAGGCCAGAAAATCGAATTTGATATGGGAATTTCTCGGTATTTCTTTTAAGATCCCTGTTATCTGATAATCATGTTCGTTATCAATGGTCAACGTCTGGCCCACGGGATCCTCTCCGCTGAAATACTTTTCAGCCATCCTTTGGGTAAGGACGAGAGAATACGGATCTTTTAAGGCAATTTCAGGGTCACCCTTCACTAGAGGAAAGGTGAACATCTCGAACACGCTGGCATCTGTATAAAAAAGTCGATCCTCGTAAAATTCTTTGTCTTCACTGCTGACTAAAATATTCTCTCGGGGATCAAACCGGACATAATCCAACACTTCAGCATAGTCACTCTGAAGAATGGGTGGAATCCCAGATAACACGAGCGAGTAATTGGCGATAACACCCCTCCGGTTTTCTTCTGAAGCTATCCTGTATATCCGGTCGGCTTTCTCGTGGAATTTGTCATAACTGAGCTCATCCTGGACGAAGATAACGATCAAAAGGCAGCAGGCCATCCCGATAGCCAGCCCTGAGATATTGATTACTGAAAAGGCTTTATGCTTTATCAGGTTTCTGAAAGCGATTTTAAAATAATTTTTCAGCATCGGCTTCTCCTCAAAACATTAGTAACCATGTGTCATCCAGCTTCTTTATCGATATTCCCCATATCCAGCCAATCTATTATCCAATTCAAGCATTCTCCAGATGAATCTATTCATACTTCAAAGCTTCCACCGGATTAGCTATCGCCGCTTTAATGGCTTGAGAACTGACCGTGAGCAAGGCGATCAACAAAGCGACGGCAGCTGAAAAGGCAAATATTCCCGGACCAATAGACGTGCGGTAAGCAAAGCTCTGCAGCCAGCGGTTCATGGCGAAATAAGCGATTGGCCAGGCGATAAGGTTGGCCACGAGCACCCACTTGATGAATTCTTTATTGAGGAGCGTGACGATATTCGACGTCGTGGCTCCGAGAACCTTACGGATCCCGATCTCTTTGGTTCTTTGTTCTGCGGTAAATGCAGCCAACCCGAATAAGCCGAGACAAGCAACGAATATAGCCAGGATTGAGAAATATCCGAATATTTTGCCCGCTCTTTCCTCCTGCCTGTAGACTTTGTCAAAATCGTCGTCAAGAAAGAGATAATCCAGAGGACGGTTCGGGGCTAATTCTTTCCATTCTTTCTTTATGAAAGCAATTGTCTCTGGAATTTTATCCGCAGCCACTCTGACTGACATGAACTCGAAATAGCCTGGCGAGATGTAGATCATAACAGGTTCAATCTGTTGATAGAAGGATTTGAAATGAAAATCCTTCACCACTCCGATAACATAACCGTCCTTGTTTTCAGTCTTTATATTCCTGCCTAGAGGCGATCCCCAACCATATTTTTTGACAGCAGATTCATTCAAGATGATAGCCTCTTTCTCATCTGTGGCGAAACTTCTGGAAAAGTTCCGCCCTTCCACTATTTCCATACCGAGCGTTTTTATAAAGTCATGGTCAACCATCGTCACCCACATCGAAGGCATGTCCTTCCTCTCCTGAAGCCCTTCGGTGCTGAAAAACCAGTTGTGAGAGATTCTGCCTGGGATTCCCGATGAGGCTGTGATATCCAGAATAGATGGATTCTTTAACAGTTCTGCCTTTATAACTTCATGCTTGGTCCTTAATTCTTTATCTTTGATGTTCAGTACCAGGATTTGATATTTGTTGAAGCCGAGATTTGTGGTCCTGATATAGCGGACCTGGCTCAAGATTATTCCCGTGGCTATGATCAAGATTATGGAAACTGCAAATTGAAAAACGATCAGCCCTCTTCTTAAGGAGATGCCCCTGGAGCCGAGACTCAATTTTCCCTTCAAGACTTTTATGGGCTTGAACGCTGATAAAAATAGCGCTGGATAGATTCCTGAAATCAAACCGACAAGCAGCGTGATCCCGATCAAAATGAAAAGAATGGGCCAGTTATTCAGATAATTAAATCTCAAATCTCTATCAGTAAAGGCGCGGAAGGCTGGCAGGAGAAGCTCCATCATAACCACAGCCAGGGGAAGAGCGATGAACGAGAAGAGTACGGACTCTCCGAGGAACTGCCTGACCAGTTGGGATTGGCGAGCCCCCACGACTTTTCTCATGCCGACTTCTCTGGTCCTGTAAGCTGACCGGGCTGTAGCCAGGTTCATGAAATTTATGCAGGCGATCATCAGGATAAACAGGGCAACTGCAGCAAATATATACACATAAACAGCATCGCTGTTCGCTTCGATTTCACTCTCCAGGTGGGAATGGAGATGAATGGAAGTCAACGGCTGAAGATGGGGTTTTAAAGCATCTCCTGCCTGTTGTCCTGTATGTTTTTTTACAAGGGCAGTAAATTTTGCTTCCAGGGCTTCAGGGATGGAGTTTTCATCAAGAAGCAAATAGGAGTAGTACATATGGTTGAACCAATTCTGGACCCACTCTGAAAAACGTTTCTCCATGGTTGCAAAGGAAGCCAGGAAGTCAAACCTGAAATGAGAATTCTTTGGAATGTCTTTCAGAACTCCTTTGACCGTGAAATCCGATTGACTGTACCTATCGTTTAAGGTAAGGATTTTCCCCATCGGATCTTCATTTCCGAAGTACTTCCTTGCTTTTTCTTCGGAGATGACCACAGTAAAAGGCTCCTTTAAAGCAATCTTTGAATCGCCCTTGATCAGAGGAAAAGTAAAAACTTCAAAAACGGAATTATCGGCAAAATACCATTTATCTTCGTAATAATTGTCAGTTCCATGGGTGACCAATACTTTGCCCTTTGAAAAATTTCCTTTCATAAACCGGACCGCTTCTTTGACCTCCGGGAATTCATGCTTCATGGCCGATGCGAAAGGAGCAGGCGTTACAGCCATATGGCGTTTATTCCCGGAGAGATCCAACTCTTCAACGACCCTGTAGATTTGGTCCGCGTTCTCATGATACCTGTCATAACTGCGCTCATACCGAACATAAAGCAAGATCAGCAAGCAACAAGCTAATCCTATAGCCAGACCCAAGATGTTTATGAGGGAATATCCCCTCTGTCTCTTCATTTTTCGCAAGCCAACCTTAATATAGTTCTTAAGCATGATTCCTTCCCAAAAGACAGATCTTTTCGCAAGACTCAGGACGGAGCCCAAGATTTGCCTCCAGTACCAACACCTGGAAATGAACCTGCTCTTTCCTTTTGCAATCTCATGGAAATACTCATCCAGGTCTGTGAGTATAGTGGATTTTTCCTCCGAGGTTAGAAAAAGCTTCAGTATTCGCCTCGGTAAGCGCGGCGGTCTGATGTCTTTCTCCATCATCGTCCTTTCTGAAATTTTTTAAGCAGTCGTGGAACTCCCTGCCAGAGAGAAGTCTGAATCTTCCTCGCTTCCTGGAGTGCCTTTACACCAGAGATAGTCAGAGTGTAATAGATCTTCTTCCGTCCACCCCGCAAAGGCGTGTCATCGGCCAACCGTTTGTTGATCATACCTCTCTTATAAAGAGAATCCAGGGACACCCAGAGGCTGCCGAAGGTCAGCTCTTTTCCTGTTCTCTTCTTCACTTCTTTGATGATTGTCGTGCCGTAGGCGTTTTCCTTCAGGCGCAAAATCGCCAAAATAAGAATCTCATCTGCTCTGGTTAATAATTTCATTTTTTTGCCCTTTCATACATATAAACGAAGAATGAATAAAAAGGTTTAGCTCAATTACTATTATTTAGTATACGCTTTTTGAATCTCCATGCCAAGAAGAATTAATTTCCCCTAAAACATTCACAATTGTTTTAGGAGAAAAGTCCCGTAATTAATGTGCCAAATTCATTACCTTTCAGAAAAAAACTGCGAGAATAAAGAATCCGTATAAAAAGTGTTCACTGAAATGACAGAGGATATCCTCCAACGAACAATCTGCATTAAGATAGAGAAAAGGATAAGGAGTAAGTTTTGTATTATTTCTCACCACTCTTCCAATTTCAATTACTTCAGATCCTTGATTATTTCCGCTAAATTTTCTGAAAGAACTTCCAGAAATTTTATTCCTAGCTCAGCGGAAGATTTGGAGGCATCGCGGTAATTATCGGGATGATAGTATGCCAAATCTTTCCCTTTTTCGCAGCGAACTGCTGATCCCTTTGTCTTGGACTGAAGTTTATTTTCTTGAGCAGAATCAATTTTTTTCAGATGAACAAGCTCAGGCTTGATATGGAGCATGATTGAGGTATCGATATCAACTCCCTGTCCAAATGAATAATTAGAAATCAGAAGAAAGATCATAGCAAAAAAAGCTAAACCAGACTTTTTCATCCGAAAACCTCCTTCATTTTTTACTCAAAAGCTCAGGTCTGGATATTGTCTATGGTATTTTCCTCCGACTGATGAAAGAAAAAAGAAATCAGGCCTCCTGAGACACAGAATCTTACGTTCCTTCTCTGATGACCTCCGAAAGCTCATTCATACCTCAATGATTCAACAGGATTGGCCAAAGCCGCTCGTATAGACTGAAAACTGACAGTGATTATCGCTACAGTGAATGCCAGAACTCCAGTCAAAACAAAAGATACGAATCCGACATTGATTCGATAAGCAAAATTCTGGAGCCATCTATTCATAGCATAATATGCCAGTGGCCAGGTCAATATGTTGGCGATTATGACAAGTTTTAAAAATTCACTCGACAGCAGTCGCACAATACTGGGCACAGAAGCTCCGAGAACTTTTCGAACTCCTATCTCCCTTGTGCGCTGCTCAGTCGTGTATGAAATCAGCCCGAAGAGACCCAGACAGGCAATAAAAACCGCCAGGAGAGCCGTGCACCTGAACATTTGACTCATCCTCATTTCCGACGCATACATCTTGTTGATATCATCATCAAGGAAAAAATATTCAAAAGGTCTTGCGGGAAAAAATTCTTCCCATGTATTTTTTATAGAGGCCAGGGATTTTGGAGTGTTCTCGCTGCTTATTTTAATAAACATATTCCTCAAATAATTGCTCCTTACTAAGAGAATCAAGGGCTCAATACTTTGATGAAGAGACCTGAAATGGAAGTCTTCTATAACTCCTATCACAGCCCCTTTCTTATTCCGGCTCCGCGCCCAGGCAATCTGTTTTCCCAGAGGAGATGTCCAGCCAAATGCTTGGGCAGCCGATTCATTGATTATGAAGGCGTTGAATCTGTCTGAAGCAATATGCTCTGAAAATCCTCTCCCTTCCACAATCTCGATCCCAAAAGTCTTAATGAAGTCATAATCAACAAAAAGCTTTTGAACGCGTTTGGATTCATTTTCCTGAGCCCCTTCCCACCAGAAGGGAGAAGAAGAATAAATTCGAGTGAATATGTTTGAGGCCCCTGTGACATCCTTAATGTCTGAGAACTTGAGCAACTCACTTTTAAAACCCAGGTAATTCCTGATTTCCGCTTCACTCTCGAGTGGCAAAACAATCACATGTTCTTTCCTAAACCCCAATCTCCTATTCCGGATATAGTGGAGTTGACTGGTAATGACGATTGTCGAAAAGATCAGACCGACTGTGATCATAAACTGAGTCACGACTAATATACTCCGGAAATAGCTTTTCGTCCCGAGTCTAAAAGCTCCTCTAAGTACCTTAGCAGGCCGAAAGGCAGAGACAAAAAAGGCCGGATAGCTCCCTGAAGCTACTCCGACGAGCACAGTGAGCCCAATCAAGCCCCAGAAAACTGGCCAGCTTTTGTAAGAACTGGAGACAAGATTCTCCCCCATGAAAGAATTAAACACTGGCAATAAAAATTCCACAATTATCAGAGCTAAAAAAAGAGAGATAAACGACATGAGCAGGGATTCAGAAATGAATCGTTTAACAAGCTGGGTGCGTTGGGCTCCCAGGACTTTTCGCAATCCCACCTCTTTTGACCGTTTGCTGGAATAGGCGGTCGAAAGATTCATAAAGTTAATGCAGGCAATCAGCAGGATAAAAATTCCTATGGCCGAGAAAATATAGATATACCTGATATCATAATTCGGGGATAATTCCGCAAAAAGATTGGAGTGGAGATGGATCCGGGTGAGAGGCTGAAGGAAAAGCGTGAACTTAATATTCTCCAATCCCCCGGGAATCTTGTCTTTCATCGGTGCATATTCTTCCAGCACAGGAGCTAAAAACCGGCTGACAAACGCAGGCAATTTTTTCTCAAGTTCCGAAGCGGAAGCCCCTTCTCTGAGCAATATGTAAGTGTGAAGGCTTTTTTGTGTTTTATCCTCTGAATATCCTTTCCAGAAGACTTCGTCCGCACAGGCAAAAGAGGCAAGGAAATCACATCTGAAATGCGAGTTAAGCGGGATATTTTCCATGACCCCGGTCACCTGGAAATCCAGTTTATTCTCAAAATAAAGGATTTTTCCGACCGGGTCATTGTCTCCAAAATATTTCTTGGCTATTCCCTCGGAGATAACAACAGAATATTTCTCCTTTAACGCTGAATCCGGATTCCCCTTAACTAACGGAAATGAAAAAACTTCAAAAACACCCGGATCTGATAGACAGAACTGTTCTTCCTTGAAGAATTTATGCCCGTACCCTATCAACACTTTCTGGTTCACATGATCAATCCTGACTGCGTGGACAATTTCAGGGAATTCCCGGACTAATTCGGGGGCTATCGGATTGGCAGTGAGAGCCGTTGTTGTTCCATGCATTTTGCTCTCTGTCGCAACCCTGTAAATGCGACTGGTATTCTCATGGTATCGATCATAGCTGAGCTGATACCGTATGAACAGGGAAATCAGGATAAAACAAGCCATCCCGACCGCCAATCCGGCCATATTAATGAATGAATACACTTTGTTTCTTCTGATGTTTCGGAAAGCGATGACAAAGTAGTTCTTCAGCATGATTCCTCCCCAAAAGACAGATCTTTTCGCCAGACTCAGGATAGAGCTCAAGACTTGCCTCCAGTACCAACACCGGGATATGAACCGGCTCTTTCCTATTGTGTTTTCATGGAAATACTCATCCAGGTCTGTGAGCAGAGTGGATTTTTCCTCCGAGGTCAGAAAAAACTCAAGCATTCGTCTCGGCAACCGCGGCGGTCTGACCTCTTTCTCCATCACTGTCCCTCTTGATATTTCTTTAGTAATCGCGGAACTCCCTTCCAGAGAGAATTCTGAATTTCCCTCGCTTCCTGGTTTGCTTTGACTCCAGAGATAGTCAGGGTGTAGTAAATTTTTTTCCGCCCGCCGCGCAAAGAGGTCTCATCAGCCATTCGCTTGTTGATCAGCCCTTTCTTATTCAGAGAATCAAGGGATACCCAGAGGCTGCCGAAGGTCAGCTCTTTTCCTGTCCTTTTCTTCACTTCCTTGATAATTGTCGTGACGTAGGCGTTGTCTTTCAGGCGCAGGATCGTCAAAAGAAGAATCTCATCCGCCCTGGTTAAGAATTTCATGTTTTTGCCCTTTCATATATATAGACGAAGAATGACTAAAAAAGGTTTAATTCAATTACTATTTTCTAGTAATCGCCTGCTTTAAATCTTTGACTCATCTAGAAAATAGGCCAGAGAGAGGGGCAAGTCCGTGAGGATGTCCATCTGCGTTCAATGGAATCGCGGAGAGATTACTATCCGATTATTTTTAAAAAGATGAAAATTCAATAATAAATGACACGGTTAAAAGGAACCGGACTTTGTTCATAGAACTCATCTTTTAA
>CAZSGR010000011.1:0-32533 GCA_964606185.1 uncultured Eubacteriales bacterium | reverse complement strand
TTTATTGTCAAAGAGTTTTGCCAATTTTCAGCTGAATGATTTTTAGATGAGTTTAAATTATTGAGGTTATAAGGTGGGGGAGAGAATGCGGTGAAATTTTTTTTTATGAAATCGAAATATTTTCAATTCAAATGGCTGGAATTTTTACTGAGCCAATTTGTGTCTGGTTTCAGGGCTCAGTCTTTGTCAGTTCAACTTCGATCTTCCCAAGAACCTCCAATATTTCTTTAAACACCTCTTCAGGGATAAACTCCCATTGCATATTCTCATTTTCGGATTTTTCGAGGTTTTCCATGGCTTCCTTGAGGAACTTGAACATCCGCTTTCGGGCTTTATCTCGGTCTTTTTGTTTGCTCATGTTATGATTCCCTCCTTAATCTCTAACTCTAATCTTTATACTGGTGGCCATTCATGGTATCCAGCCCTCTGACTCCTCTTTTCCCAATATTTTAATGAAAATGCCCAATAAAGTAAAAAAATACACACAAATTCTTTTATAATTTTTTCCTTGAGTCAATAGAAAAAAATATTTTTTTCTTTTTTTTTGGTTTTTTCCGACTAAATATATAGGAACGAGGCAATATTTAAGGCGCCATGTAGCCGTCGTTTTTCAGAGTCAGAAAAGGATTTTTTGGTGGAAAAAGAAAAAAGACGAGTGAGAAACGCAGTTCTCATCAACCTGGACAAGAAGAGAAGACTGAAATACAGTAAAGAGTCCTACAAGGAAATCTTAAGGAATTTACAGATTCCGAAAGGAAACGCAGAACTTGTGGAACGGAATCTGAACAAATTGGATTTAAGGTATTTGAGTGTTTTTCTTTGGGCCGGATTGAATTGGGAAGATCCTTTGCTGCACCTGGTTAAAGTGGAGAACATGCTGCTGCACTATGGAGATAATTCGGATAAACTAAAAGAGCTTGAAAGGGCAATCGTGGAGGCATTGAGGATCGCCGTGAGAAGTCTCGGACAACAGTCAAATAATTAATATAGGGATCGCGTCTCAACATTCAACATTTCCTGATCGATAATTTCAATCTAGGCCTTTCCATCTCAGAGAGGAAATTTTCCGTCATCAATTTCCCAAGATTCCCAAAAATACAGCATGAGCCTCGTTGACTTTATTTTGAGAGATGTCAGATGTTAAGCGTGACACCCTTTTGAGCTTTTAAATTCACCCCTAAAATCGTCTCTACAGGTGATTGATTTATTTTGAAATAGGCGTATAAATAGTTAGAAAAAAAATGAAAAGTCCTTTTTTTAAGATGATAAATCCAGAAAAGGAGGCAAAGATGTTTAAATCAAAATCTTTATCTCCAGTCTTTCTCATAATCTGCCTTTCGCTCTTTCTCCTTGGTTTTCAGAACACACAGGATCAGGCTCAGGAAGAGGTCAGAAGTATCAACAGAGAAATCCAGATGGTCGGGCTGAGATGGAAAGCCGGAGAAACATCTATGACTCAGCTTACACCGGAGGAAAGAAGGATGAGGCTGGGATATATCCCGCCCCGGTATGAAGATCCGGATAGATATGTCGAAATCAATATGGAAGCGGAGATTCAAGCTTCTCTAGATTGGAGATCCTTCGCAGGGAATTTCATGACAGTGGTTAAGAATCAGAGTAGTTGTGGGAGCTGCTGGGCTTTTTCGACGGTAGGTGTCATGGAGGCCATGTATAACATTGAACAAGGGATATATGAAGTTCAACCTCTGGTTTTAGGAGAAAAAGAGAACTTTTTTGAGAGAAACACCAGTTTTTCAGGCCAGGAAATCGATCTTTATGAGAAAATGATGGATCATGATCTCAAGTACCGCGGTCTTTTTAACCGGGATACAGCTTTCTTATCAAGGCAAAAGACAACTCCGATGGCTTATAGCATCGGGATGCTATTCCCTCAACTCAATCTTTATAACTGGATAATCAGTCACAACCTCAGACCGTTCGACCTTTCTCAAACGGCGGCAAACTCTTCATTGGAAAGTATGGATTATTATCCTCAAGAAGAATCCGTGATATCCGGTCAGGATGCCGGCCTGTTTGAGATAAGAGACATTCAGGCTCTTTCATTGCCTGATTTTTCCGAACAGGATTTAATCTCTTGTTCTGGCGTAGGGAATTGTGTTACTGGAGGCTCATCGGCTGCAGCTCTTAATTACATCATGACTACCGGTATTGTGACCGAAGATTGCTTCCCTTATACAGCTAAGGATGATCCTTGTTCTTTATGCGTTGATTACCTGGATAAGAATTCATCCATAGCCGGCTGGGGCTATGTGACTCAAGCCACGGTCAATGAAGCTGCGATAATCGCCGCTCTTCAGGATGGCCCTTTAGTGGGGTATATGCAGGTCTACACGGATTTTTACAGTTATTCCGGTGAAATTTATGCGCCTATACCCAGTGCGACGTATGAAGGAAATCATGGAATAGTCATTGTCGGCTACTACGATGATGGAGTGGATAGATACTGGATTTGCAAGAATTCCTGGGGGACAGGCTGGGGCGAAAACGGGTATTTCAACATAAAAATGGGTGAGTGTCTGATTGGAACGTGGGTAATGAAACTATGGGGTGTGACGATTAACAACCAGCCACCGGTTCTTGCCGATATCAGCTTGAGTATAGCCGGCCAGACATTCAAGGAAGGAACAGAATTTTCTATCCAGATCCAAGCATCTGATCCCGAAAATGGCTCTTTGACTTATAGCGCATCGCCTTTACCTGAGGGAGCCTCTTTTAACTCAGGCACAGGATTATTCACATGGAAACCCTCATACATTCAAGGTGGAGATTACAGTATAAGGTTTTCCGTTTCTGATGGCGTGTTTGAGGATTTTCAAGTGGTGACGATAAGGGTCGTTCACGTCAAAAAAGGTCGGGGAAGATTCTAGAAGGGGAAGAGCGATGAAGACGTTAAAAGTCATTTCGATTCTAGGCTGCCTTGTTTTGCTCTCAACTCTGGCCTACGGCGACTCTCATTTTTATGTTTTTGGAAAAGGGAATTTTATCGGCTCTTTAGGCTCACGTGATGATTATCTAGAGGGGGAAAATGAGTTTCCTCTCGTCTCTGCCTATAAAAATTATGGCGCTGGATTTGGTTTGTCATTCGGAAAACTCGTCTTCGTTGGATTCGAGGGGTACTATAATTTGAGCGGAAAAGCGACACTCACCGATCCCACTGACGATGACACATTAGAAGTCAACACTTACAAGTATGTTTCAGGAATGTTCACTCTAGGAGTGAACCTCGTGAGAAACAATGCATTGAGGCTGTATATCAACGGGGGCGGAGGTGTTCGCTATAACCTGGATGCCGAGACTCAGACTTATATTTCTGAACTCGGCTTTGGAGTAGAGATCGAGCCGCCTGAAAAGAAATATCTTCTTGAAGCGTTCGGAGGGGCTGGTTTAGAATTGTACGTCTCTCAGTCGACAGGCCTCTTTTTCAATGGACGCTACTCATATGTGGACTTTGATGATCCTCAGATGGCGATCGTTGTCTTAGCCGGATTGGTCTACAGGTTCTGAAATGCTCAAACGGGTTCCATCGAGTTTTGAGGTGAGTGGAGCGCCTCTAAAGATACATCCTGGAGTGGAAAAAGAGAACGAGGAATAAAAAGAGACGTGATTTAATCTTTTTTTATGAAGTGTGATTTGTTCACTCTTTTTCTTTAATTTTTATCCAGAAGGAGCGTGAAGAAATGAAAATAAGGGGATTTTTAGCCGTGTTGATACTGGCTGCTGCGGTCGTTTATTTTCTCTGGGTGGCAAAAGCGGGAAAAGATAAGGTTATTGAAGAAGTGAGAGTCTTCGATAAGGCCAAGCACCAGTTGACAGAAACAAATATGAGAAGCCTGGCGAGAGAGATTCAATCGTATATTGCCATGGAGGGAAGGGCTCCGAAAAACCTCAAAGAGCTCCAGGTATTCCGGCGTGTCCCATTAGGAACATTAGATGCCTGGGGAATAGCTATCAAATATGATAGTCTGACGGATGAAGACTTCCGCCTGATTTCTGCGGGTCCGGATCGGGAATTTGACACAGAGGATGATATCTCCAAAGAATACTAGGGATCGCATCTCAACATTCGACATTTCTTAAATAATATAAGATCTCGCATCTTAAGACGTGATCCCATTCCCAATTTAATTAAATTCATTGAATTTATAACCAATTTTTGTTATCTTAACTGTTTAAATAAAATTGCCTTGATGCAGGAGACAAGTTTACTTGAAAAGATATGGTGAAATAGATAGCAAATTCAGATTTATCATTTTAGCTTCAAAGAGAGCTAAACAAATCTTGCAGGGGGCCAAACCGAGGATAAAGTCCAAATCCAAGAACCCTATCCGTATCGCCCAAAAAGAAGTGCGTGATGGATTAATAGACTATGAGATCATTGAGGTTAAGAAGGATGAGATCCTGGAACCTGCTGAGGAAGGATTCATCGGAGAAGAAATAGGCGCAGGGGCGGAGGAAATGGAGGAAGCAAAGCCAGATGCGCGCAAAGCGAAGGAAGAGAAGCCAAAACGAGGATCCAAGGTCGCCGAGAAAAAGAAGCCTGTGAAAAAAGCTGCCAAAAAATCTGGAAAGAAGGAAACAACTCAAGAGAAAAAGACTTAACTCTAAGGTTTTAAGAACCCTTTGAATTTCTCCCTGTCTCTTTTTTCATGAGCTGGATGTAGTCTAGTTTAATGAATTCTTTTTTTGATATTCCCAAAGCATTCGTGAATTTGACGATTTCGTTTCTCTCTCCTTCAAGCTCCATAAAATTTCCGATTGACGTTTCATCCAGGCATATTTTCAGGTGTTTTTTCCTGTAGACCGTTCTGAATTTATTATAGGTAAAGACTGGAATAAATCCCAAACACTTCAGGATTTTTCTTAACTGTTTCTCATTTTTCACTTCAGTCTCGTGTTCTTTGCGAATTTTAAATTTTCTGGATTTTTCTGGAGGGCCTTTGAAAGTCAAAAAAACCTTTTTACCTGCGGTACGCAGTCTGAGTGCTTGTCGTTTCTTGGTCAGAGCCTGAGCAGAGAAGTCAAAAAGAGTATTTTCTTCAAAATAACGTTCCTTTTCGAGTCGGGCATCCAGGTTTACAATTTTTTCTTTGAAAGAGTCTATATCATCAACCCTGATTTTGACTTCTATTTCGACCATTCATTCCCTTCCAAATAGGGGTCAGGGCTCGACATTAGACATTATTGAGAGTCAGGCTTGGCCAATACTGATGCCTATAGAACTGGAATCAAACTAAAATCTGGTTACCAGATAAAGCCTAATCCCAAGAGGCCAGATCCTAAAGCCTGCTCTCATTTAAAAAATGTCGAATGTCGAGCCCTGACCCCATTTTTATATTTTTATTTATTTCTCGTTAAGAAAAATTCAGGGATGAGAATCAATGCCTCTCGATGGACGGATTCAGGGAATTGAGAAATGACTTCTCGGGATTTGAAGGCATACTCTTCGGCCTTTTTATACGTGTAATCCAGCGCTCCATTCGATTGAATGATCTCAAGAATTTCTTTCTGTGTCTCCTTGTTCAGATTTTTCTCTTTCAGGATTTCAGTGATACGTTTTCGATCCATCCCGCCGTCGTTGTTCATGGTGTAGATCAATGGGAGAGTGATACGGCCTTCGTTCAAGTCGGAAAAAACTGGTTTGCCCAGGACTTTTTCATTTCCGGTGAAGTCAAGAAGATCGTCAATGATTTGAAAAGACATGCCTAAACTTGTTCCGTATTCCACAAGAGAATGTTCTTCTTCATCTGACGCATTTCCGAGGATGCCGCCAATCTGGCATGAAGCGGCAAAGAGAGATGCCGTCTTTTTGTCGATGATGTCGAGATAGTCTTCCTCAGCCAGGTCCAAATTTCCGCTCCGGCAGTATTCATTCAGCTCTCCTTCAATCATTCTGGCTGAAATGTCGGTGAGAATTTTGGTGACCTGTCTATGTTGACTGTGAAGAGAATAGCCAAGTGCTTTGATATAAAGAAAATCTCCCAAGAGGACCGTTATGTTGGGACCCCATCTGGAGTGGATGGATTCTCTTCCCCTCCTCACTTCAGAATTATCGATAATATCGTCATGAATGAGGCTGGCTGCATGAATGGTTTCAATCAAGGCGGACATGAGAATGTTCTCATTCCCTTTATACCCGAATAGCTTTGAACAGAGTAAAAGCAGAGCTGGACGAATCTTCTTGCCGCTGTTCTGGAAAATATAGGACCCGATTTCAGAGATGAGCCTGTTGGGAGAATCAATGAAGAGCTCAAGCTCTTTCTCAACTTTATCCAGGTCATTCAGTATGCTGTGGTAGAGGTTATTTAAGCTCAGGTTACTTTTAATCCGAGATTTTATAGTCTGTTTCACTGTTTCTCTCATGGCATGCCTGTTAGCTGTCACTATCCTTGCGGGCAATCTGTGCCCTTCGACAATGAAAAGTATCTTTTCGAGCGGCTCTCATTCTTCTCCTTGTATCTTTGTTATCATGTATCAGCCCTGTTCGGATTAATCCATATCTTAACATTACATTTTTTTTATTTCAAACTTAAACAGAGTTTCGAAATTTCGGGTGGTTATCTCAGCCAGTTCGCCCAGGGAAACCTTTTTCAATTCAGCCAGAACTTTGGCTGTTTCTATCACATATGCCGGCTCGTTTCTCTTTATTCGGCCCCGGAAAGGAGACGGAACGAGAAAAGGTGAGTCGGTTTCTACCAATATTTTGTCAAGCGGTATTTTTTGTGCCACCTCTCTTAATGGATCGGCATTGGCGAATGTGAGGATACCGGAGAAGGAAATATAGAAATTCTGGTCGAGCATATGTTTGGCCAGCTCCCAATCTTCAGTGAAACAGTGGAGAACTCCTCCTTCCGTGAAATGCTCTTCTTCCGCAGCATGGGCTGTTCTCATGCCCGAGTTTCGGCTGTGCACGATCACAGGAAGGCCGATCTTTTGAGCTACGGCGAGTTGATGACGGAAAGCCGATTCTTGCTCCTGGGGGGGAGAGTGTTCATAGAAGAAATCGAGGCCGATTTCACCCACTGCCACGATTTTTTCCTCCTTGGCGAGCTCTTCGATTTTTTGAACATGGTCCGGTTTGAAAAGTTTCGCTTGGTGGGGGTGGACTCCTGCGGAAGCGATGATGTTTTTATTTTTTTCGATTAATTCAAGAGTGGTCTGGATGCTTTTTTGATTCGTGAGGTCTGCAGGGCAGAGGACGGCGATGACTCCACTCTGACGAGCTCTTTGGAGGACTTCATTGCGGTCGTCATCAAATTCCTCCATGTCCAGGTGAGCGTGGGAATCGACAAAAGTTAGAGGCATTTTTTAATCCTTTCTTGAATGAGTCAATCCTAAAGCTGTCACGGATTCAGAGGCAGAGAATATGGATCAGAAAAAAGATGAACTGGAGGAAATCGGAGCTGTTCTCGAATGAAAGAGTCTATTCCTTAAAGACGTTTTATCTTTTGTCTGATCCTCTATATGAGTTGAATCCGCCCGGTTCGGTGGCTACTCCAGTATCTTTTTCTTCAATTGACGAAGAGGAAGGGCTCCGTAACTGAGCAGTTTTTCAAGGAATTCTTTTTGGCTGAAGGAATCGCCTTTCAGGTTTTTGTATTCTTTTTCCATGTCCAGGATTTCCTGATAGCCCACATAAGCGAGTGCGGCCTCACCAGGATTGAGGATGATGCAGTTCCATTTTCTTTCCGCCTCAGCCTGAGTCTGGAATCCTCTTATTTTCATCAAGCTGATAGCATCGTCTTTTGTTATACTGCCGGAATGGATATTGAGATCAAGCTGGAAATTTATGACCGCTTTAAGGAGATATTTGAGCTGATTCAGGCGTAGTCTGAGGTCGTAATCCCCGAATCCTGAAGTGACTAGTATCTCTTCGATAAACACCGGCCAGCTTTTGATCAAGGCCTTGTTGGGATAGAGTTTTCTGACGAGTGAAGGATGTTTTCCAGTGAAATACAGAGGGATAAATTCCCCTGGGTAGACTTTGCGGATAGTCCAGAAATAAAGGTAAGAGTTGTTGTGCTCTGTGAGGAAAGACTCTGTTTGCTCTTCATCCCAGTCTTCGCAGATGGGGGAAACTTGAATATAGGGCGCTCCTGCACTTTCATAAGCTCCGGGAGCTACAGTGCGAGCCATAGTGATACCTTGAGAACAGGGAGGCATGGGTTCGATATTCGGGTTATCGTTGGGAAGAGTGAGCAGTTGGTTATTTGAGATGAATTCTTTTACTTCGTTTGCTGAATCTTTAATTCTGTTGATGTATTCGTCTTTTGCGACATGTCTTCCTGTTATCCTTTCCATGACATGAGAGATGACCTCATCATAGAGTTGGTCCTCAGTGAGGCCGGCAGGGGGTTTACGCAGGTCGATCTTGGGGTCCATGATATTATAAAACGGAACACATGTGTAAAACATTGCATTCCGGATGTTTCTAAAATCCGCTGTGGCCCGGCTTATGATTTCCTGGAGAGGAATGTCGTTCTGCAGAGTCAACTGCAAGAGCCGCGTATGGACCTGCTGTCCCAGGCGGAAGTTTCCTGTGGAGCGGGGGAGAAGTTCATTCTTGAGAAAGTTCAGGTAGCCTTCCAACCCGGGCAGGACTTTATTCAGACAATCCTGAAGTTTGGATTTGCTGTCTGCGGGCGTGTTCTCAATCAATCCAGGAAGCGTGTTTTTATAAAAATCCAAAATTCCTGGAAACTGCTTAATAGCTATTTCTGTATACAACTGAGGAGGTGTTTTTAGGTTTTCTTTGGCTTGCTTGATGAGCTTGGGCAGGTCTTTTAGTCTTTCAACAGCATTTTTCGCCCGTGTTTCTAACGGCGCAAATTCTTTCGAAAAAAGGCTCCGGATGCAGTCCCTAAAGATCTCGTTGTAAAAAATGGGATTGTATTCCCAGGGGAGGAGGTTTTCATTCCTGAGAACCTCCATATCAAGGACATCACGCATTATTTCGTTGTCGATCAGAACTTCCGGACTCAGCTTGGTGAAATCCACTTTGGCCACGAATTCCTGGTTAACGGTATCCAGAGTCTCCATGCGTTTTTCTAGATTTTTCTCGCTGAAGTCCTCTAGTTTGTCGTCGTAGGTGTGGAAACCCGCAAGAGTCGCAGCGGTCGGGTAGAATTTCCAGAGTTCGTCAAGATAGCTTTCTAAGGTTTTTTGAAATTTGCCGTCTTCTTTATTGTTTTGAGAAAGAGACAGGCCTGTCGTTGATAAGATAATCAGGAAAATAGCGAGGGGAATGATTGTCTTCTTCATTGGATCCTCCTCAATGAGTACTTTTGCTCCTAAGAAATTAATATGGTTTTTTGTCTTTCTACTTTTATTATAGTCGATTTCACTCTTTTTGTGAAATGGCAATCCTACTAAAAATGGAGGCTGGAGGCAATACTCTTATGCACTGAAATTAGGTCTTAAAACTGAATAACCGCTGAGCCCCACGTGTAGCCAGAACCGAAAGCTGTGAGGACTACTGTGTCACCTTCCTTAATCCTTCCGTTTTTCAAGGCTTCATCCAGAGCAATGGGGATGGAAGCCGCAGTTGTGTTTCCCATACGATCTATGTTTCTGATTACTTTTTCAACAGGAATCCTCAAATTTCTTGCAACCATCAGGGAGATCCTGTCGTTCGCCTGATGGGGGATGAGATGATCCACATCTTCAATCGTGATGTTGTTGTGCTCGAGCGCAGTTCTTACAGCGGCGGGCATTTTTTCTGAGGCGTTCTTGAAAACGTTCTTTCCGCTCATGCGGGGATAATATTTTTTTTCATCGAAATACTCTTTTTTGAACGTCGGCTTATCTTTAGAGCTTGGCTTTTCCATCCAGAGGTCTGATATATAATTGCCATCCGAGAAAAGATGTGTGGATAAGATGCCTTTCCCGTCATCTTTGTCATTGGGTTCAAGAATGACAGCGGCTCCTCCGTCCCCGAAGAGAACAGCCATGTCTCTTCCGTCGTCAGAGTAGTCGAGGTTTGATGATTGCACCTCTGCGGCCACGACAAGAATTTTTTTGTATGTCTGAGTCTTGATGTACTGATCAGCCACTGAAAGCGCATATATAAAACCCGTACATTGATTTCTCACATCAAGGGCACCGATTCCTGAAATACCCAGCTTGGCTTGGACTATAACACCTATTCCTGGGAAATAGTGGTCAGGAGAGAGCGTGGCGGCGATGATAAAATCAATCTCTGATTTGTCGATATTCGCGTCATCAATGGCTTGCAGAGCCGCTTCATAGCCGAGATCAGAGCTTCCCATGCCAGGCTCCACATAGTGCCTCTCAACAATACCTGACCTTTGACGGATCCATTCATCAGTCGTGTTCATCTTTTTTTCGAGGTCGAGGTTTGTCACGACTTTGGGAGGGACGAAATGGCCGATTCCGGTTATATTTGATTTTAAATTCATTGCGTTTTCAGCCGATTATAATGAATAAAAAAAGAAAAATAAAGACTAATTTTATTGATTCGAGTAAAATAAAAAAATATCATAAATTTGATTAAAGGATGACGGAGGAATAGTTTTGAGAAAATACTTTTTTCTTTTCATTTTCTGTTTCACTCTTTTTCCTTTCGCTCAGGAAGATGACATCCTGAAAATCGAGTCCTCTGTGAGTCCGAAAAATCTTTCCCCAAGCCAGGAGGGGAAAGTCATCCTGAAACTCATTCTTCAAGAAGGATTGACCATCAATCCTCAACCCTCTTTTACCATCGAGTTCAGTCCCATTGAGGGGATTATTTTTAATAGAAATAAATATACAGACTCAGATCTGGGTATTGAGATGCTGGAAGAAATGGGAGAGGAATACTTGAATTTGAAGGACCCTTTCGAAATACCTTTTAGGATCAGCCCGGATGCGGCGAAAGGCAAACATCTTCTTAAGGGGAGAATAGACTATTTTGTCTGCTCAAAAGAGGAAGGATGGTGTTTGAAAAGCCATTCAAAATTTACTGTTTCTTTGTCCATCAATAAATAACCTGAATTATTCATAAAATCTGCCGACACTTTATGCAAAAAATCTCTTAAGGATATCTGATTATCTCATATCGGCATCTTTTCCCCTTCGGGCGAGCCGATCTCACTGCATCTGCTTTGTTGCGGACCAATCGCGGTGGAAGACCACGTTATCACGAGCGATCGAAGAGAGCGTGGTGATCTCGTATAGAGAAATTATTTTATTACGGGAATGAAGATATCTTTTTTATGAGATTGCTACATTCGTTTCACTCTTCGCAACGACGTCTACAGCCAATGGTTTTCGATGTACCAGTCGATTGTTTCCTGCACAGCTTCCTGAAGAGCATAATGAGGTTGAAAAGACAATTTCTCTGCCGCCTTGCTTGTTTCCGCAATCCAACCCTTCTGTTTCATGTCTTGAAATTTATTCCGGTCGAAGATGTTCGGAGATCCTGTTATTTTGCTTTTTATCTCGGAGGCTAGAGCAGCAAGATAAAGGAAAGGAAGGGGAATCCTCACTTTTTTTAATTCTATTCCCATTGCCTGGCCCGCTGACTGGCCGATATCATCCCAGTTGTAAGGGATTGGATTCGCAATATTGAATATCTCGCCGCTGGTCAGCTCTTTCTGGGAACAAAGATAAGAGGCTTCGACGAGGTCCTTGACATAACAGAGGCTCACTCGAATTGGCTTGGAAGAGAGTGTTGGAAGGATTCCTCGTTTTATCCATTTGAAATAGCGAATGGAGTCAGTATCTCTCGGGCCGAAAACAGCTCCTATTCTCAGAATAACAATCGGATAAATATCCTTGAATTTTAGTGCTTCGGTTTCACCCAAGAGTTTACTCCGGCCGTAATGGGTGATGGGGTGAGCGGGAGTCGTTTCTTGAATTGGCTCTGCGTCAGAAGAAGGCCCGACAGCCGCGAGGCTGCTGAGGTAGATGATTCGTTTCGGGAAGATCTTTTGAGTGCGAAGAGCCTCGAAAAGACTTGCTGTCCCTTGATGGTTTACTGTATAATAATCTGCCGCCTTGGAAGCTTTGGTTAATCCGGCAGCATGGAAGACATAATCAACGCCTGCTGGGAGCGAAGGAAGGGAGAAGAGATCCCCGTTGAGAAGTTGAATGTCGAGTCCTTTTACCCATTTGAGATTATTGAGATTCCGGACGAGCGCAAACACCTCCGCGTTCTTCTTGAGAAACAGTTCAATGAGGTGACTCCCGATGAAGCCAGTTCCTCCTGTGATGAGGACTTTCATTGGTAAGATTGTATGAAAATTACTTTCCATGGTCAAACGTTAATCATATTAATATTTTGGCAGGATGGAAGAATATATAAGCGTGATGACGGGAACTTTTTTGAAAGAGGAAGAGTTTTAAGGAGGAGGCAGCAGTGAACATTTTTAATAAATGTTACGAATTCACGCGTGCGGATGAGGCCATTGCCATGGGGATATATCCGTATTTCATGCCCATCCAGGAAGTTAAAGGTAACAAAGTTATCGTTGACGGCAGAGAGATGATTATGGTTGGCTCCAACAACTACTTAGGGCTGCTGGATCATCCCAGGGTTATGAAAGCGGCTCAGGATGCTGTTCAGAAGTATGGAGTCGCCACCTGTGGTTCAAGATTTTTAAACGGGACACTGGACATTCATGTCGAGCTCGAGGAAAGACTGGCCAAATTCACAGGAAAAGAGACTGCCCTTGCTTTCAGCACCGGTTTCCAGACTAACCAGGGCATTATTTCGACCCTGATTGGAAAAGGAGATGCAGTTATTACAGACAGGATGGTCCATGCCAGTATAGTCGATGCCTGCCGATTGTCTTATGGAAATGTTTACAAGTACAAGCATAATGACATGGATGACCTGGAGAGACAGTTGGCTTCTTTGGGTAAGAATACAGGGAGATTGATTGCTGTTGATGGCGTCTACAGCATGGAAGGAGACCTGACTAACCTGCCGGGAGTCGTCGAGATTGCCAAGAAATATAATGCAAAAGTTATGGTGGATGATGCACATGGCTTTGGTGTCATGGGAAAGAACGGAAGGGGGACTTGCGAGCATTTCGGAGTTGAGGATGATGTCGACCTTGTGATGGGCACCTTCAGTAAATCTTTTGCTTCTCTAGGGGGATTCGTTGCCGGAGACAAAAAAGTCATCTCTTACATCAAGCACTTCGCCCGGGCCCTGATTTTCAGCGCGAGCATAACTCCCGCTTCTGTGGCGACAGTGCTGGCAACGCTTGATATCATAGAGAATGAACCGGAAAGAAGGGAGAGATTGTGGAGTATCACCAAAAATATGAAGGCCAGAATCCAGGATTTAGGTTACAACACAGGTCCCACAGAAACACCGATCATCCCGCTTGTCATTGGCGCGGATGAGTTGGCTTTCATGTTTTGGAAGCTCATTAAAGATGAGGGCCTTTTCACGAATCCTGTGATCTATCCCGCCGTTCCCAAGGGTAAGGCTTTGATACGGACAAGCTATTCAGCGACTCATTCAGATGAACAGCTCGATAAGGTGATCGCGACTTTTGAGAAATGCGGCAAGCAGCTAGGAATAATAAAATGAAAGAAAAGAATCCAATTTGGGGGTCGACGTGTTTGCTTCTCTGTTTAACATGGTTGAAGAGAATACAATGAGAGAAAAATTTAAACCGCTATTCACGCTTTTGTTCATTATCTGTATATTCATGGCTTCGGTTGAGGCTTCGGTCCCCATCCTCACGCTGGATCAGATCAAGGCCGGAATGAAAGGGAAGGGGAAGAGTGTCTTTGAAGGAAGCCTGATAGAAGAATTCGACGTGGAAATTATTGGTGTGCTCAAGAATATCGAGCCAAAAAAGAGTCTCATCCTGGCAAGACTTAGAGGGGGTATTCTGGGAGATACGGGTGTTATCTCTGGAATGAGTGGGAGCCCGGTTTATGTGGATGGCAAGCTCATCGGAGCCATTGCCTACAGCCTTGGGACTTTTGTTAAGGAGCCGATCGCGGGTATCACTCCTATTGCGGATATGATCTCTATTTCCGAAGAAAAAACGGGAGGCTCTACTTTTTCTCCTCAGGTCTCCATAAAAAAACACCTGACTCTAGATGAACTTGTCGAGCTTAACAAAGAATTTTTTCATTCGAAATCCACTTTCTTTACCCAAGGGAAAGCTTTGAAGCCCTTGAACGTCCCCCTTGTTTTTAGCGGATTTTCTTCCTATGCGTTTGATCAATCCAAATCTTTTTTCTCGAATCTGGGATTCGATCCTGTTCAAAGTGCTCCTTTGGGCCAATCTGCAGAACAAATTTCGCCTCCAGACCTGACACTCAAAGAAGGAGGCCCTGTGGCCGTTCAGTTAGTCAGCGGAGATATGGATATGTCTGCCATAGGGACAGTGACCTATATCGATGGAAACAAAGTTTTGGCATTTGGCCATCCCATATACAATTTAGGCTCGGTTGATTATGCCATGACCAAAGCCAGAGTGATAACAGTTATTCCCAGTCTTATGTCCTCTTTCAAGCTGGGTGTTTCAGATAGCCTTGTTGGAAAATTTTCGCAGGATCGAGCTTCAGGAGTTTTTGGTGAGATAGGGAAGATTCCCCGGCGTGTTCCTGTGAATGTGAAGATACTGGACCCCAATGGAGAGATTAAAGATTACAGGATAGGTGTTGTCGATGATAAGATTTTGACTCCCCTTTTGATCAATCTTTCGCTCGGGAGCATCCTGACAACGGAAGAAAGAGCAATCGGGGACCTTTCTCTTGGGCTCCTGGGGAACATCTACCTGGAAAATGGGATGAGCATCCGTCTCGAAGACCTTTTCTCCGGGCAATTTGATGATTCTGTCGTGAATCTCTCAAGCCTTGTGGCTGCCGTCACTTATTTCTTAACCAATAATGAATTCGAAGAATTGGGGATTCACCGCATAGACCTGGGTATACAGGCGTTCGAAGAAGTCAGGTTTGCCTTCCTGGAAAAGGTCTGGCTGGATAAATATGAAGCTTCACCTGGCGAGAACATCAAGGTGAAAATAGATTACCGGACATTCAGAGGAGAAAGCCGGAGCGAAGAAGGAAAAATCCAGATTCCTCACCTGCCTGTGGGTTCCGAATTTCAGCTTGTTGTCGCAGATGCGGCATCGATGGCAAAAATCGAGATGAGTCAGTATCGAACCACAACATTTATTCCCAGGAGCTTGAACCAGCTTATCCGGATGCTGAGCAGTCTCAGAAAAAACAACCGAATATACATCAAGGTACTCGCTTCCAAACCTGGAATATTTCTTAAGGGCGAGGAAATGTCGAATTTGCCTCCCTCCATGAAATCCATGTTCACTTCTCCCCGTGCGGCAGCGTCATCTCCAACCGAGCTCAGTCGATCGACCTTGATGGAATATCAGCTGCCCATTTCGTATGTTTTCAGGGGTGAGGCTGTGATTCCGATTAAAATTAAAGAATAGGAGAAAAAGGGAATGAAAAGAGTGCGGGTCCTGTTTTTCGTGATGACTATCCTTGCAGCTCAAGCACTGCATGGTGTTGTTCCTCAGAAATGGGAAATCCGGAGCAAAGATGAATTTTTAAAAGGAAAAATGGATGGAATCTCAGTCTCTTATGAGGGCGTTCTTTCCCTATCTCCTAAGGAAGAGAAGATAGACGCTCCTGTTGAGGAATTTTATTTATCCTATCTCCTCACCCCGCAGGGAGAAATATTCCTGGGGACGGGGCATGCCGGGAAAATATATAAAATCGGAAAAAGCGGGACCCCAGAGTTATATTTCCAGGTGCCTGAAATGGATATTTACTGCCTGACTCAGGATAGGAGAGGAAACCTGTATGCAGGAACCTCACCGAACGGGAAGATCTACAAGATCACAGGAAAAGACAAAGGAAGCCCTTTTTTCAATCCACGCGAAAAATACATCTGGGACCTGTTTTTTCCCGAGCGGGGAGTTTTGCTGGCCGCAGTGGGCGAGAACGGCGGGATTTATGAGATCAACACAGAAGGAGAAGGAAGGCCGGTTCTGAGTGCCGAAGAAAATCATGTTCTGTGCATCGAAAAAGATATGAATCAAGATATTATCGCCGGAACAGGAGGAAGAGGCCGAGTTTACCGAATTTCCAAGGGAAAGAGGCCTTCCATTCTGTTCGAATCCTCTTATGAGGAGATAAGGAGTCTAGCACTGGACAAAGAGGGGAATGTTTATGTTGCGGCTGGCGGAAAGATTATTAGCCAAAAAAAAGAGATGGGGCTTCCTATTACTGTTAAGGCAGAAACAGATGTCAGCATTACAATCACCCCGACTTCAGTGCTATCGGAGGAAATACGGCTTTCAAGCCAGAAGCAGCCCGGGGCTCTCTACAAAGTCAACTCCCAAGGAATGGTGAAAAGGATCTGGCAGTCCAGCGATGAATTGATTTACAGCCTATCATGGAATGGAACGGAGGATAAACTTCTTTTTGGTACAGGAGATAAGGGGCGAGTTTATTCGGTAGATCAGAACGAGAAGATTTCTCTTCTGATCCAGAAGAATTCTGCACAGGTTTATTCTCTTCTTCTGTTTGACCAAAAAATCTATATGCTTTCTAACAATCCCTCCAGCTTGAATATCCTCCATCCTGAGCAGGTACTCGCAGGCGAATATCTGAGTCAGGTGATTGATACTCGAACCGTATCATCCTGGGGAAGAATGGAATGGGAATTGGAGGTTCCCCCTGGATGCAACCTTCAGTTTCAAACACGGAGTGGAAATTCAAACAGGCCTAACGTGACCTGGAGCGATTGGTCACCGCCATACCAGAACAAAGAGGGAGAACAGATTCTCAGCCCTAAAGCCCGTTATCTCCAGTTCAGAGTTATTTTTAAAACACAATCCGGTAAAGTTTCACCGCTTCTCAGAAAAATCTCCCTGTATTATCTTCAAACAAACCTCGCACCGGAAATCACTAAGCTGACCTTACTTCCGGCAAACGTGGTCTATCTGAAGCCTCCGGTCCAAACAGAAGTCATTTGGGGTGTGGATACGCACATTTCGGAGAAGAACGAAGACCAGGAGAAAGCAGAGGCGTTGTTCATTCCGAAAAAAGCCGAAAGAAAAGGATTCCAGACCGCTGTTTGGGAAGCGAATGATGAGAATGGAGACAGCCTTAATTATTCAATCTCTATCAGAAAAGAGGATGAAAATAAGTGGCGGATTCTAAAAGAGAATTGGAATGAGCCAATCTATGCCTTTGACACTCTTTCTCTTCCGGATGGCGTGTATTTATTAAAAGTCGTGGTTTCTGATAGCCCTTCCAATCCTTCCGGCATGGAGTTTACAGCTGAGAAGGTTGCCCTTCCTTTGGTCATCGATAATTCTCTCCCAATTATCAAGAACTTTAAGGTGAACAGGGAAAGGAATAAGCTGGTCGTTACTTTTGTTGCCGAGGATTTAATGTCTTCCATCCAGGAAGTGAAATACCTCATCAGACCGAATGAGTGGAAAAGCGTTTTTTCTCAGGATGGGATTTGCGACTCGAAACAGGAAAATTTCAGGATATCAATTACTTTGCCTTCCCAATTCGATAACTTGATTACTGTCAAGGTTCAAGACAGTCACGGGAATATCGGGGTCCACAGACAAACCTTCTAACTAATGGGGAACGTCCCCATCAATCCTTAATTTTTTGATTCTCTTCCAGTTAATGTAGGTGAATGATAAGATACATTCAGAGATGTCCTTGCTCCAGTCAGATTTTTCACGCCATTCCCTCATCAACCTTCTCGGCCCTGCGGAACTCCGCATGTTCATTATGATTCACACCTGGATATCTTTCAGCTGTAATTAGCGCCGTCCGATGTATATTTTCGTGCTCATACAGTCCTCGGGCCCGACTCCGTCGGATTCCCTCGAAGAAAAACATCGTTACGGAGAAACGATGTTGGGGATTCCAAGGGGGTATGCCCCCTTGGTCGCAGGACGCTTTAAGGAGTCCGAGAAGGGGAGGCAGAGAGCGCGAGGAAGCAAGCGAGCGTTGGAAGGGGGAAAGCGGAGCTGTTCCCCCTCCAAAGAGAGTCGGGAAGGCTAAATCTTCCGATGTCGCTACGTCCATCTCTGAATGCTCTCAAATCGTTTTTATTTGGCTCTTTCCAGGTATTTATTGTCCCGGGTATCGATGCGGATGATGTCTCCCTCTTTAATAAACGGAGGAACATTGATGGTGATACCTGTTTCAAGTTCTGCGGGTTTGCTGCTCGCTGATTGAGTGGCGCCTTTAAGGAAAGGTTCGGTTTTTATCACTTTTATATCGAGCGTTAAGGGAGGTTCGACTCCCACCGGATTTCTCTCATGCATCTCTATGAAAAAGACGACATTGGGAATGAGATAGGCGACTTCGCTGCCAATGATTTTTTTAGAGAGCTTGATCTGTTCATAGTTGTCGAGGTTCATAAATACATAGTCATTCCCGTCCTGATAGAGGAATTCCATCTCGATTTTTTCAAGATAGGCCTGTTCGACCTTGTCTTTTGACCGGAACCTGTAATCGAGAAGGGTTTGGTCATTGAGATTACGGAGTTTTGTCTGCATCAATGCCTGTCCTTTTCCGGGAGTGACATGAGTTGCTTCAAGCACTTTATAGAGTTTTCCTTCGATTTTTATGATCATTCCTTTTCTGATTTGAGTGGCGTTAATCATCTGTCCTCCCTCCTGGCTCCTGTATCCACTCGAACGATATAAGCCTTTGCGCCAGTTTTTTCCAGAGCTTCAGCAACGTTATCTGCTTTCTCAGGCGCATAGGCAAACATGCATCCTCCTCCTCCTGAGCCGTTCGTCTTGGCTCCCAAAGCGCCGGCCTCGATTGAGGCGTCTATCATCTGCTCTATTTTTGGAGTCGAGATGCGGATGTAATCCCTGAGGACTTCATGCTGACGGGAAAGCAATTCGCCGAATTGATGGTGGTCGAAAGCTTCCGGTTGAAAAAGGGATTTTCCCTCATCCGTGAGATCCCTTGTGAGAAGTGTTCCTTTCAGCAGCCTTTTAACATCCGGTGATAACTTTTCTATCTCATCGTTTTCTCTTTGTGTGAGACGGCTTTTCAGGCTGAATCCATCTATCCTATTTTGAATGCTGGCCACTCCTTCCAGAACATGGCTCTTAATGTAACCCAGCATTCCGGTCGTATCTTTTTTCTGGAGGGAATCGGCAAGAACGAATTCTTTCAAAAAATTTTGCAGTTGTTTGGCTTTCAATTCTGCATCAAAATCGATAGTCACCACGCCTCCCAGAGCGGAGGAAAAATGGTCCATTTTTCCTCCAGGCTCTCCAAACTCAGCCACTTCGGCCAAAAAAGCCAGCTCCGCAATCTCATCAGGGGTGTTGGCTCTCTCATCTTCGGCTGTTTCCAGGAGGAATTTTATCCAGGCTACGACAAGGGCAGAGGAGCTGGCAGTCCCTGAATTTATAGGTATGGTGCCTCGGATAAGACAATCCCAGCCAGAGGGAAAGCGGATACCTTTCCTTTTTAAGACATTCACAGCACTTTTCAAATAATCTCTTTCTTTAGTGTATTCAACCTCTTTTTCGAGTGTAAATTCTTCAGTTTCTCCGATATCAGGAAGATCTATATTGAGAATGTTATCCTTTCGTTTTTTGCCGCTTATTGAAATTCGAAGGTCGATCGCCGAGGCAATGATGGGTAAACCGAAATAGTCCTGATGCTCACCGAAAAGGCATACTCTTCCAGGTGCAGATACATTGATCTCTTCTCTCATGACTTTTATTTATCTAATCCGGATTGGACCTGTCAAATATTTTTTCCATCAGAAGATCGGGATCGAGCCTCCGAATATTCTATAATATATTGATTTTATTCCTTTTTTAACTGACTTTGCTTTGTTGATTATAAGTTGTCGGTCACTTCAGTAAGTTACTTTCTTATATAATATATAATAGTCTGTTGACTTTCATTTTACTAAAGTGACTAAGGTCTGACCCCAATGGACAAAGGAGTTGATTTTAAAAATTAATTTTTTTATAAAGGACTCTGGCACAATTCACATAAAAAAATGATTGAGCTTTATTTTTTAGGGACCGGCGGGTCCATTGCATCCGAAGAGAGGGATAATACCTCTTTTCTCATCAAGCAGGAAAATGGGCTGTTCCTTGTCGACTGCCCGGGAGGCGTTTTTCAGAAAATTAAAAAGTTAAACCTCGAGCCCAGGTGTATCACCTCACTGTTGGTGACCCATATACATCCCGACCATATCTACGGGCTGCCTTCACTCATGCACAGCCTGATGCTGGATGAAGGGCGTATCCGGCTTTACGGTTCATCGGAATCTGTTCTTTTATGTAAAGACCTTCTGGACTTGTTTCATTTAAGAGAGAAAAAGGTTAAGACCCGGATCGACTTCGTTCCGCTTGATGCTGGCGAGAGCTTCGAGTTGGGAGATTCCATTCATTGCGCATCTTTCAAAGTCCCGCACAGTCCTTCGTCTCTGGCTTTTCATTTTCACTTCAATCAGGAAAAGAAAGAATTGGTTTATTCAGGCGATACACCCTGTGACCCTTCTCTTTTTCAATTTGCCGCTGGGATGGATTATCTTGTGCACGACTGCAGTGCGCCATCTCGAGTGTTCAAGGATTATCCGTCCCTCAAAGCGATGCACACGCATTCACTCCAGCTGGGCCAGCATTCTCAAAAATACGGGATCAAATGTCTCGTACCCTGTCACTTTTTCGGGGAATTGGATTTTTCGCTCCAGGAGATCGAGGAAGAAATACGAAAAAACTACACAGGTAAATTGATTATTCCTGAGGATTTTGAAAGAATCCCCTTATGAATGGATACCAAACCCGGAGAATTGACGGAAGAAGAGGAATGAGCGAGAGGATTAAGGATTATTCTTTTAGGGTTTCTTTTCTGCGTGACCTTTGTCTGCAGCCCAGGACCGGAGAAAAAAATGGCTGACCTCGTTCTCCTCAATGGATCTGTCTGGACAGTCAATCCTGATCAGCCATGGGCGGAAGCCGTGGCTGTGAAGGGAGAAAAAATCCTGAAAGTCGGATCAACGGCTGAAGTCAAAAAGGCCGTGGGGAATAAAACACAGGTCATCGACCTAAACGGAGATTTGGTCCTTCCAGGCTTTATCGACAGCCACACCCATTTTCTCGATGGAGGATTTTCTCTCCTGAGCATTCAATTACGTGAGGTCAAAAGTCGGGAAGAATTCGTCTCCAGGATAAAAGAAAGAGCCGCAGAAATGGAGGAAGGAGAATGGATCCTCAACGGAAACTGGGACCACCGATCCTTTGACCCTCCAGAGTTACCGAGAAAAGAATGGGTTGATGGAGTCGCTCCCCATAATCCCATGTGCATCAACCGCTATGACATGCATATGGTCTTGGCCAACAGTTTGGCCTTGAAGATCGCTGGAATCACAAGAGAGACTCTTTCTCCTGAGGGAGGAGAGATCCTCAAAGACCGCAGGACCGGAGAACCGACAGGCATTTTAAAGGACGCAGCCATGGAACTGGTCAAGAAACACATCCCCGAGCCATCTCTCCAAGTCAAGATGAAAGCCGCCGAGGTCGCCCTTAAGCGCGCCGCAGAGTGTGGAGTGACATCCGTGCACGACATGGCTTATGCGGGAAATATTGAGGTTTACCAGGAACTGCTGAAGGAGAGGAGGCTGACTTCCCGTTTGTGTGTCTACATTTCAATAGAAGAGTTCGACCTTTACCAGAAACTTATGCCGGAAACTCTGAAGGGAAGTACTTTTCTTAAAATCGGAGGGCTCAAAGGATTTGTCGACGGATCACTGGGCTCATTCACCGCCCTGTTTTTCGAGCCCTACGCCGATGACGATGAAAAAACAGGGCTGTTTCATTCCCAAATGTTCCCTGAGGGAGTCATGGAGCGGAGAATCCTGGAGGCGGACAAAGCCGGCCTTCAGGTGGCTATTCATGCCATAGGAGATAAGGCCAATCATGTTCTCCTCGACATCTTGGAAAAGGCCATGGTTCAAGGCGGAGAACGAGACAGGCGTTGGCGGATAGAACACGCCCAACACCTCCTTTCCGAAGATATCGAGCGGATGGCCAAGCTGAGGATTATCGCCTCAGTCCAGCCCTATCATGCCATAGATGACGGGCGTTGGGCGGAGAAAAAGATCGGGAAAGAAAGATGCAGAACAACATATGCGTTTAAATCCCTCCTGGAGAAAGGCGCTGTGCTGGCCTGTGGTTCAGACTGGACAGTGGCTCCTCTGAACCCCTTGACTGGAATCTATGCGGCAGTGACGAGAGAGACTCTGGATGGGAAGAATCCAGGGGGATGGTTCCCTGAACAGAAGATTACCCTGGAAGAAGCTATTAAAGGATACACTCTGAACGGCGCTTTTACCGAGTTTTCTGAAAGCATAAAAGGGTCCATCGAAACAGGGAAACTGTCTGACCTTGTGGTGCTCACTCAGAATATATTCGAGATACCTCCGGAGGAGATTCAGAATACAAGAGTCAAGATGACCATCGTGAACGGAGAAATTATAAGGAAATAGCGCACTCGAATGATCTATATATATTTTATCGCCTTGATCGTTTCTTTTACTTTTCTGTTCAAATCTGCGAGTTTTTTTGTGAAAGGAGCCTCTGGCATCGCCAGAGTGCTGAACATTTCCAAAATGGTCATCGGGATTGTCCTGGTGGGCATGGCCACCACGGCGCCGGAATTTTTTGTGTCTGTCATTGCGGCCATTAAAGGTAAGCCGGAATTCGCCCTGGGCAACGCGGTCGGCTCTGTTATCTGTGATGACGGGATTGCCCTGGCGCTGGCCGCCATCCTTGCCCCGACAGTAATCTATGTGAACTGTCGGGTGCTCAAAGTTGTCGGAGCTTTTCTTCTCTCGATCGATATTCTGGCTTATTTCCTGGCCAGAAACGGCACGATTGGCCGCCTGGAAGGCGTTGGCTTTGTCTTGATTCTCTGCGTTTATTACGTCTTTATCCTCAAAAGAAAAGGCTTGCGGTTCGCAAAAGACAATCCGGAAAACACGAGAAAAAACTCTGAAAAAGAGAATCCCGCATCACACAATCAATTGGAGCTGAGGCGGCTGACACTGGTGTTTGTCATGGGACTTGCGGGAGTTGTGGCGGCAAGTGCCGTCGTTGTCTGGGCCGCCGAACACATCGCCGAATATTTTTCTGTCTCCGAAACCATAATCGGGCTGGTTGTTTTGGCTATCGGAACATCACTCCCCGAAATAAGCACCTGTGTGACTGCGGCGATCAAGGGAGAAGGAGAGATGGCTGTGGGGAACATCATCGGGGCAGATATCCTCAACGTACTCTGGATCATCGGCGTCTCCTCAATCGCGAATCCAATAACGGTTGAATTGAAGGTGATGAATTTCACCTTTCCTTACATGATCTTGATCGTTTTGACCATGCTGGTGGCGATGAGAATCGGGTGCCGGTTGGGAAAAGCCAAAGGCTTCATTCTTTTAGCGCTGTATGTACTCTATATCTTTTTAACCTTTAAGCTTTTTATGTAAAAGTCACGTCTCCACTGGATACCAGAGTCAGGGCTTGACTTGGGAAAAATGGGGGCTCAGGGATTGTTTGTCCGAGTTTAATCAAAACGAGAATATAGTTAAATATTCAACATCCGGACAAGGCTTGATCTCGATGTGGGGATGTCCAACGTCAAGCCCTGAACCCAGAATCTGGCCCCAGAATCATAGGCTTTGCTCTATTTTATTATTTTTTTGATGTTTTTTTTTCATTATTATTGCCCTTGGCAGAGTAACTTGCTAATATAGTCTGTCCTGTAATTCTCAGGAGGAAGACATGAATATCGGTGTACTGAACGAAAGCGGTAAAATTGAGAACAGAGTGGGCCTGAGTCCGGGTGGAATTTCATTATTGGTCGAGCACGGACACACAGTTTATGTCCAGGCTGGCGCCGGATTAAAAGCTGGATACAGCAATGAAGAATACAGTGATCTTGGAGCGGAAATTGTTTTTACCAAAGAGGAGGTTTTTGGCCGCTCGGATGTCGTGCTCAATATTTCTCCCCTGAATGAAGAAGAATGCAAACTTGTTAAAAAAGATCAGGTCTTATTCGGGTTTCACCATTTAGCCGTTGCCCGAAAAGCGATTTTTGAAGAACTTCTCAAGAAAAATGTCACCATCATAGGCTATGAGATTGTTCAGGATGAGAAAGGAGACCTTCCTTTTATTGAGAGTCTCAGTGAGATTGCCGGACAGATGTGCCTGGCAATCTCAGGCCAGTATCTTCAGACCAGTTTTGGCGGCCAGGGTGTGATTCTTGGAGGAGTGGTGACTGTTCCTCCTGCGACAGCTGTCGTGGTCGGGAGCGGTGTTTTAGCCAGGAGCGCCGTAAAGAGCCTGCTTGGAGCCGGAGCGCATACGATTGCATTAGGCCGTTATATGGATAGATTGAGAGAATTGGAAGAGATGACCTCGGGGAGGTTGATCACTCTGTTTGCCAGCCATTACAACCTGGCGCGGATGACAAAAATCGCAGATATCCTTATCGGAGCCATCCTTCGTCCAGGCGAAAAAGCCCCGATCATGATTACACGGGATATGGTCAAAAGCATGAAAAAAGGTTCCCTCATCATCGATCTGGCAATCGATCAGGGAGGGTGTGTCGAGACAAGCCGTTTAACCACTCTTGAACAGCCCACTTACGTCGATGAGGGAGTCATTCATTACTGTGTTCCCAATATCACCTCTGCTGTCAGTCGCACTTCGACAAAAGTCTTATCCAATCTGGTTGCTCCCTGTCTCATCGAGATAGGAGAGAAGGGGATTGAGCAGACCTTGAAAGAGAAACGGTCTCTGGCGCGAGGAGTTTATGTCTATCAAGGGAATATTTCTAAAGAGAAGATCGCCGAAAGATTTGGTCTGGATTATAAAGATATTAATTCTTTTTTGTAAAGGTCAGTTGAGATGGAAAAGCACATGGATGAATCAGAAAAAGATCAAAGGGAACTCATACATATCCTTCATGAGGTCCAGAAAGAGTTCGGCTACGTGTCGGCTCAAGCAATCTCTCAAATCTCCAAGCAGCTGAAAATTTCTGAAAGTGAGATATTCGGAGTTTTGACATTTTACAAAGCGTTTACTCTGGAACCTCGTGGCAAACACAGTGTGACCGTGTGTATGGGAACAGCCTGCCATGTTCGAGGAGGCGTTCAGATTGTAGATGAGTTGGAGCGTAAGCTCAACATTAAAGTTAGCCAAACAACTCCGGATGGGAAGTTTTCTCTCGAAACGGTTAACTGTCTTGGCTGTTGCGCTATAGGCCCTGTTGTTGTGGTCGACGAGAAATATTATTCCCATGTCACGGTGAAGAAAGTCGATAATATTCTTAAAGAATACAAGGAATAAGATTATTTCATCATGAAAAGATTGAATCATCCCGAACAATTGGTCGAGTTAAAACAGAAAATTAACTCTAAACGCATCATTTACAAAAAGACGATTGTGGTCTCTTCTGGAACCTGCGGCCAGGCAAGCGGTTCTCTTCAAATTATCGAAGCTTTATACAAGGAGCTGGATAAAAGGAAACTCACGGAGACTGTGGGAATCAAGATAACAGGCTGCCATGGTTTTTGCGAACTGGAACCGAATATTATTATTTATCCTGATGGCATCTTTTATAAGATGCTCAAGCCAGAAGATATCCCTCAAATAATCGAAGAGACAGTTATCGGCGGAAAGATAATACCTTCGTTGACCCAGAGCGATCCAAAGACAGGTCAAAAGATCAGCCAACAAAAAGAAATTCCATTCTACAAAAAACAGATGCGTCTGCTTACAGAAAACAATTTCAAGGTTGATCCAACAGAAATCCAGGATTATATAGGTTTAGATGGGTACCAGGCTCTGGCTGAGGTGCTTTTCAATATGACATCGGAGGAGGTTATTGCTGAAGTTAAAGCTTCAGGACTAAGAGGAAGGGGGGGAGCTGGTTTCCCTACAGGGATAAAGTGGAATATCTGTCGCAAGATCGATTCCGAGGTGAAATATATCATTTGTAATGCGGACGAAGGAGATCCTGGAGCTTACATGGACCGGAGCCTTTTAGAAGGAAATCCTCATAGTGTCATAGAAGGCATGATTATCGGGGCTTACGCCATCGGCGCATCCGAAGGTTTTATCTACGTGCGGATGGAATATCCCCTTGCTGTGAAGCACATAACAATAGCACTGGAGCAGGCCAAAAAGTTTGGTTTACTCGGGGAGTCAATCCTCGGTTCTGAATTCGGGTTCGATATTCATGTTGTAGAAGGAGCAGGGGCTTTTGTGTCGGGAGAGGAAACATCCTTAATGGCTTCCATTGAAGGCAAACGTGCTTTCCCCAGACAGAGACCGCCTTTTCCCGCGCAAGAAGGATTATGGGGAAAGCCAACCAATATCAATAATGTTGAAACATGGGCAAATATCCCTCTTATCATAAGCAAAGGCGCTGAGTGGTATTCCAGAATAGGGACGCGAGGGAGTAAGGGAACAAAAATATTCTCTCTGGTCGGCAAAATAATCAACACAGGGCTTGTGGAAGTGCCTATCGGGATTACTTTGAGAGAAATAATCTATGGTATCGGAGGAGGAATAAAAGACGGGAAGAAATTCAAGGCTGTTCAGACAGGAGGACCATCCGGGGGATGCATCCCTGCGGACAAGCTTAATCTGCCGGTGGATTACGATACTCTGGCTAAAGCCGGGTCTATCATGGGTTCAGGTGGAATGATTGTCATGGATGAGGGCACATGCATGGTCGATATCGCTCGCTATTTCCTCAATTTTACTCAGGAAGAATCCTGTGGCAAGTGTGTCCCGTGCCGGATTGGAACCAGGCAGCTTGTGGAAATATTGACTCGTAGCACCCAAGGAAAAGGGGAAGAGGGGGACATTAAGAAGTTAGAGGATTTAGCCAAGACAATTAAGGCTGGGTCTCTCTGTGGTTTAGGGCAGACAGCCCCCAATCCTGTACTGACAACACTTCAGTATTTTAAGGACGAATATGAAGCCCACATCAAAGACAAGAGTTGTCCGGCTTTGGTGTGCAAAGATTTGATCATCTATTATATTGAGCCGGAGAAGTGTGTCGGCTGTCTCTTATGTTTGAAAAACTGTCCTGTTGAAGCTATAAGCGGCGAAAGGAAGAAGGTCCATGTCATTGATCAGGATTTGTGTATTAAATGTGGAGCCTGCTTGGAGGTCTGCCCGCCAAAAGTCATGGCTGTCTCTAAGTATACTGGAAAGAAAAGAGATAGAATTCTAAAAAAATCCAGGCAGAAGAGCTGAAAAATGAAGATTACTATAGACGGAAAACAGATTGAACTCGAAGACAAAAAGACAATTCTGAAAGCCGCTAAAGAGAACGGCATCTTCATTCCTTCTCTCTGTGATCACGACCGCTTATCTCCTTTCGCCGGTTGCAGGTTGTGCATCGTTCAGATCAAAGGGAGGAAAGGTTTTCCGCCTTCTTGCAGTACTTATGCTGAGGAGGGCATGGAAATCAAAACAAAGACTCCAAGCCTTCAACGGTTAAGAAAAGAGATTTTAGAACTTATTCTTTCTGAGCATCCGAATGCCTGCTTGATCTGCAGCGAGAAAAAGAATTGTGACGAGTATAAATCCACGATCAGGAAAGTGGGAGAGACAACAGGTTGTGTCCTCTGTCCGAACAATGGGCACTGTGAGCTTCAAGATGTTGTGGATTCCTTGAAGGTGGATAAAGTCAGGCACCCTTCTCTTTATAGAAATCTGGAGATCAAAAAAGAAGATCCATTTTTTGACCGCAACTACAATCTATGTATTCTTTGTGGAAGGTGTGTCAGGGTTTGCCACGAGGTGAGAGGCGCTTCAACACTCTCCTTTGCCTTCAGGGGAGCTCATGCAGTTGTGGGGACTGCGCTTGATCGTCCCCATCTCGAATCAGGCTGCCAGTTTTGTGGGGCCTGTGTAGATGTTTGCCCCACAGGAGCATTATATGAGAGAGCCTTGAAGTATGAAGCCTTGCCGGATAGCACTGCAGCCACAATCTGTCCTCTCTGCAGTATGGGATGTAAACTTGATGTTGATTCAAGAGAGGGAAGAATATTGAGTTCAAAACCCTCTCCGGATGGAGCCGCGAATCAAGGGCAAGTATGTGTGAAAGGCCGGTTCGTGATTAGAGATCTTGTTCACAGTTCTCGGAGGATTCTCAAGCCGATGATCAGAGTAAACAAGGAGCTTGAAGAAGTGACTTGGGAGGAAGCTCTCGATTTTGTGGCCCGCCGGTTGAAAAAATACAAGGGAAAAGAAGTGGCAGTGGTCGATTCCTCACAAGTTACATGCGAAGATAATTTTATCCTCAGGAAGTTCGCCCGGGATGCGTTGAAGACAGAAAATTATGTGAGCCCGGTCGGCTTTTCCCCTTTATCGACATACAAGCGATTGGCTCAGGAGCAAGGCCTCAAAGCGGATATAAACTTCAGAATAGAGGATATCTCCAAGGCAAATGTCCTGTTCCTCACAGGTGCGGATCTGCCGGTATCTCATCCTATCATCTGGTTGGAAGTGTTGAAGGCGGTCAAGGCAGGTGCGAAGCTTGTTGTTGCCAGTCCGCATGAGCTGTCCCTGAACCGGCATGCATCCGTCTGGCTTCGAAACAAGCCAGGAACGGAGTTTTCTCTTTTCAGTTATTTATCGAAGATTCTTCTTGAGACTGAAGAGGAGGGAGATCATTCCTGGATCGAAGGGCTTGAATCGTTCAGGAGTTCTCTTGATAAACTCGATTTTTCTCAAGCTCTCAAAATAACCGGTATACCCAAAGAGGAATTCATACAGACAGCCGAGCTTTTTATGGAGGGAGAAACGGCTGTTTTCCTTTTTGGCACGGGTTTGACTCAAAATCCCTGGGGAGCTCAAAATTTGGCGGCTCTCTACAACTTAGCCCTCTTGAGAGATGCTCACGTTTTACCTCTCAGTCAGGAGAACAACCTGAGAGGCACTTTAGAGATAAACCATGATCTTCAGGATAAGGGGTTCTCAATCGATCAAGTCTTCCAGGCAGCGCTTTCTGGGAAGATAAAGGTCCTTTATCTTGCCGGTCCCATGTCCGATTTGAAGAAGGCCAAGATAGAGTTTTTAGTCATTCAAGATAGCTTCATGAGCGACAACATGGAAAAGGCTGATGCTGTTCTGCCGGCCGCCACATTTGCGGAGACTGACGGGACATTTGTCAATGTGGAGGGAAGGATTCAAAAATTTAATAAGGTGATCGAACTTTTAGGAGAGGCTCAGCCTGATTGGTGGATTATTTCTCGATTGGCCAAAAAGATGGGTCATGAGGGCTTCGGCTATAAGAATCAAGACGCCATCATGAAAGAGATGAGTAAGGGCATTCCCGGTTTTTCTCAGATTTCAGACGCAAAACTGGATAATGACGAGGAGATCTTTGTTCATGAAGATGTGAAAGGAAAAAAGAAGTTCATTCCTTTGAAATCTACTCATGCGCCTGGGGAAACAAGTCAAAAATATCCCTTCCTCATGTCTATCGATTACAGTTTGGATTACTACAGAAATCTTGTTCTTACCCAGGAATCAAAAGGTTTGAGAGTGATCAGGGATTCCAGATGGATTAAGATATCTCCCGAGGATGCGAGAAGATTAAAGTTGAATGACGGGGAGACTGTTGCGGTTGACTCAGTGTCAGGGAAAGCCCAAGGTCTGGTGAAAATTTCAGAAGCTGTGCCGAAAGGCGTAGTTAAAGCCAATTTTCTCTGGAATGAAGATTCAAATTTTTCTCTGGTCCCTCATGCTTTTCCTGCATCCTCTAAAAATCATCTTGTGAATCTCATTCCCGTTAAAATAATGAAAGGAAAATGATGGTAAAGATTTTACGGAGAGAGCGGCTCGTTCCCAATATTCATCTTCTTGAAGTTCACGCTCCCGAGGTGGCCCGGAAGTGCAAGCCCGGTCAATTTGTGATTATCATGCCTGATGAACGAGGCGAAAGGATCCCTTTGACCATAGCGGATTGGGATGCGGAAAAAGGTTCAGTCACATCTGTTTTTATGATCGTGGGGACCTCTACCCATAAACTTTCGCTGCTCAATGAGGGAGATGAGGTGCCTGTTTTTGTCGGTCCGCTGGGGAAACCATCGGAGATTGAAAAATACGGAACAGTCGTTTGCACAGGAGGTTGTTTTGGCATCGCAGCCATTTATCCCATTGCCCGGGCTTTAAAAGAAGCAGGGAACAAGGTTATTACTCTGTTGGATGTCAAAGCGAATTTCCTTCTTTACTGGGAAGATAAGCTCAGGGCGGTCAGTGACCAATTCTTCGTTTCAGCGCGAGACAGCTATTATGATTGTAAAGATTATATTCCCAAAACGTTGAAGGACGTTATAAAAAAAGAATCAGGAATCGATAGAGTCATCTCCATCGGCTGCACTTATTTGATGTACACCTGTTCTGAAGCCACGAAGTCCAGCGGGATTAGAACGGTGGTCAGCCTGAATCCGATTATGGTTGATGGAACCGGAATGTGTGGCGCCTGCCGGGTGACTGTGGACGGAAAAACAAAATTTGCTTGTGTGGATGGCCCGGATTTTGACGGTCACCTGGTGGATTGGGAAGAGCTTTTTACAAGGCGAAAGGCCTATTTTGAGGATGAAGTTCAGTCCTTGTGTGACTGGGAAAGAAAGCAATTTCCATAAAGGTTTAAGAGAGAAGAGATAAGAAGATGGCAGAAAAAAAAGAAATGCCGGCTGAGCTCAAAGAGAGACTCAGGGCCGAATTCAATAAAGAGTGGCGGAAGGAGCTGCGGAAGTCGATTTCTGTCAAGGAAAGGATGAAGATTGCTCGTCAGAAAATGCCCGAACGGAATCCTGAAGAGCGGAACCAGGATTTTAATGAAGTCAACATAGGCTTGGATGCCAAGACGGCCATGAAAGAAGCCCAGAGGTGCCTGGACTGTGCCAACCCTCAATGCGTGATGGGTTGTCCGGTTGGGATTGATATCCCCTCTTTTATTAAGTGGATAGAAATAGGCGATTTCGTTAAAAGCATCCGCAAGATGAAGGAGACCAACAGCCTCCCGGCTATCTGCGGGCGTGTCTGTCCTCAAGAGTCGCAATGTGAAGCGGTATGCACCATGAAAAAGGCGACAGGAGTTCCTGTCGCTATCGGAAATTTGGAAAGGTTCATTGCCGACCACGAGAGAGAAAACGGGAAGGTGTTTGTTCCCAAAATCCCCCCTTCAACGGGCCGCAGAGTGGCCATAATCGGCGCGGGCCCGGCAGGATTGACAGTCGCCGGAGACCTGGCCAAGAAAGGGCATCAAATCACTATTTTTGAGGCGCTTCATGTGGCAGGCGGTGTTTTGGTGTATGGTATTCCTGAATTCAGGCTGCCGAAAAAAACCCTTCAAGCCGAGGTGGAATATCTTGAGAAATTAGGAGTGGAGATCAAGACAAATTTTGTTGTGGGTTTAACGGCAACGCTTGAAGATTTGAAAAAAGAAGGGTATGACGCTTTTTTTGTCGGGACAGGAGCGGGATTGCCGAATTTTATGAGAGTTTCGGGAGAGAATCTAATTGGCATCTACTCGGCGAATGAGTACTTGACGCGCGTCAACCTGATGAAAGCCTATGATTTTCCCAAATACGATACACCTGTCTATCTAGGAAAGAATGCTGTAGTTTTGGGCGGTGGGAATGTGGCCATGGATTCGGTGCGGACGGCCAAGAGGCTTGGAGCCGAAACATCGACTATTGTCTACCGTCGTTCCCGGGTTGAAATGCCGGCCAGAGTCGAGGAAGTGCACCATGCTGAAGAAGAAGGCATAAAATTTCATTTCCTGACAACTCCAACGAAGTATATAGGAGACGAGAAGGGCCGCGTGAGGGCTATGGAGTGTATACAAATGAAACTCGGGGAGCCAGATTCTTCCGGAAGGCGTCGGCCGATTCCTATAGAAGGCTCAGAATTTATCATGGAGGTTGACCTGGTTGTGGTGGCCATCGGAAACAGCCCGAATCCCTTAATCCCTCAGACAACACCCCAACTCGAAGTGGGAAAATGGGGGAATGTGGAAGTCGATTGGGACACCATGGCCACAAGCATGAAAGGCGTTTATGCGGGAGGAGATATCATACGCGGAGGAGCCACGGTTATCCTGGCCATGGGAGATGCGCGTGTGGCTGCATCCGAGATGGATAAATACCTGAAATCCTTAAAGGGAAAAAAACAGAGAGCCAAAACAGTAAAAAGCAAGAAATAATATGTAAAATTCATAAAGTCTCAAAACCAAATGAATTCAACCCTGACTTAAGGAGTGAGCTAAAGCAGCAGCGAGTTGAAGAGTGCGACATAGTAGTCACTCAAAATAAACATGATTGAAGAACGTCAAATTAAAAAAAGTAAAAAAAGGGGCCTGTCCCCTTTTTTTAGGGAGTTCGTGAGAGAGGAGCTATTGCGAGTGGAGCGTGGCATCTAATGTGTGTCATTGCGAGCTTGCGTGGTCAACTCGTGTATGTCATTGCGAGCTTGCGTGG
>CAZSGR010000010.1:30209-32882 GCA_964606185.1 uncultured Eubacteriales bacterium | reverse complement strand
TAAAAAAAAGAATGCTGCAAACTGATCCTGAGCAAGAAGTGAAATGGTCGTACATCTGGTCGCTGTTCAAACACTTCCAAAAAAAAGAAGAAGTTCCCGAAAAAAAGCCGTACTTTTCCCTCCGCAATCACTCACTGGATAGGCTCGTCGAATTCATACGGCTCACACTCCAGCTTCTCAAGGAATGCCCGAGCTGCCGCGTCATCCTCACACTGACTTTCAACGAGAGAGAAAAAACAAGACCTGTGGAAATGAAGGAAATCTTAAAACTCCATCTGAGTCACATCCTGAATGTGATCGAAGAGGAAATGAATAAAATCCCTGAATGCGTCTGTGTTGTGTTCCTGAACCGCGAAGAGCCCGCTGTAGAAAGGCGTTTAAAAGAGGTTCTTACTGAAATCTACAGAAATAACCATCAGTCCAGATTCCCCCACATCAAGGAAAGTCTCGATTTTGAATATTTCACTCAAAGCTTTGGCAGTCAGCTGGCAGATTACTACGCAGGAGTCTTCAACGGATGCTGCCGCCTCTATCCACAGAGCATCGACCTTTTCCGCCATCAAGTCTGGCCGAAAATCGTAAAGAAAAAAGATGAAGTCCTGGGCTACGGAATCACCGAAATTCCAGAAGGCGCACAAAACAGAGCCTCCTTGAAAGGAATCCTCGACAAAGTGTTTGAAGCCCGGGAAAAAGATTACCGGATAAGCCTGGAGTCAAAACTGAGATAAGGAAAAAGCCATGGATCTATTCGAGCGCACCATCCGCCTCCTGGCCAACATTGTATGGGGTCCGCATATGCTCATCCTTCTGCTCGGCGTTGGAGTCTATCTCACCATTCGCCTCCGCTTTGTCCAACTGCGCCGTTTCGGGCTTTCCTTCCGTCTGCTCCTCGGAAAGAGAGAATTTGGCGAGAGCGCCAAAGAACGAAGGGGAGACATCTCACCGTTCCAGGCACTGGCCGCATCACTGGCAGCGGTCATCGGCAACGGCAACATTGCCGGTGTCTGTACCGCTATTGCCATGGGCGGTCCCGGGGCTGTTTTCTGGATGTGGCTGGCTGCATTTTTCGGCATGGCGACCAAGGTGGCCGAAGCTGTCCTCGGCCAGAAGTTCAAAAAGAAAGCTCCCGATGGGTCGATCGTGGGCGGACCTATGTATTACATTACCGAAGGACTGGGACTTCCCTGGCTGGCAGGAATCTTCGCTTTTTTCATGGGCTGCAAGCCGCTTTTTTCCACCACTTCCATACAATCCAATTCGGTCGCTCTGGTTCTGAAAACACAGCTCGGAATCGAACCCTGGATCACAGGTCTGGGACTTGCTGTGCTCACATGGCTGGTCATCATCGGAGGAATCAAGACCATTGCCAAAGTCGCAGAATTCATAAGCCCAGTCATGGTCTTCCTGTATATTTTCGGCGCCTTGATAACGATTATCATTTTTTACCGTCAGATTCCCCATGCCTTTTCTCTCATTTTTGTCGGCGCATTCAATCCAACGGCTCTCACAGGAGGAGTCGCGGGCATGACCATTAGAAACGCCATCCGATACGGCTTTTCCCGGGGGGCCTATTCCAACGAAGCCGGGACAGGGACCGCGGCTGTCTTCCACGCTTCAGCCCAAACCAGCGAACCGGTGAGACAGGGCCTCATTGCCGCCTTAGATGTGTTCGTCGACACTCTCGTCATCTGCACCCTGACAGCTCTGACAGTCCTTGTCACAGGTGTCTGGGATAAAGGATTCACAAGCACTGAGATGACGGCAGCGGCATTTAACGCAGCGCTGCCCCAAATCGGGGGTCTGATCGTTGCAGCCAGCTCCTTTCTATTCGGATACTCCAGCTTGATCGCTGTTCCCTACTACGGAGAAATCTCTTTCAGCTATCTATTAGGCTCATGGATCAAACGTCCCTTCCGCTGGATCTTCTGTATTGTTATATTCATCGGAGCCACTCTCAAAGTCGAAGAGGCCTGGTCTATCGGAGACGTGTTCAACGGTATGATGGCCTCGACGAACCTGATCGGTCTCATCGGGCTGGCCGGATTAGCGGCCTTCTCGGTGAAAAGCTATCTTAAAAAGATCGACAGCCTGAAAACAAACAATTTCCCGAATTAACACGTTATAAAAAGCAACATGTTATAAAGAAGTTTATCTCTGCCGATACGGGCACAGCGTGGCAATATGAAAAATGAGATGAATTGTCTAAATCTTACTTCCTTATTTTAAGGTGTCCCCTTAGGGAACGTCCCCAAAAATGCACCATTCCCAAAAAATGTTGAAATAATCCTACAATTTCAGTAAACTATCTTTTCTTGTTTTCTTAAGCGAGATATTCAAAGTTTTTCCTTTTTACTCAAGATAAGCATAAATATGTGGTTCTATACTAAGAGTCTGAAGAATATATTTAAAACCGCCGTCCTGTTCATTGTGGGATTCTGTTTTTTCTCGTCTCCATTTCTGGCCCAAGCCGCAAAGAGGGAAAAAAGAAGAGTCAGAAAAGACCCGGCTCCGATTGAGACTCGAGTGGCTCAAGCGACTGTCGTAGATCAGAGCCCGATCGAAGTAGACGGAAAGCTTGATGAATCCTTATGGGAAAGTGCAGAGGTCTTGACCGATTTCACTCAGCATGAGCCTGTTGAAGGAGCACCAGCCACAGAGAAGACCGAAGTCAGG
>CAZSGR010000010.1:27519-30109 GCA_964606185.1 uncultured Eubacteriales bacterium | reverse complement strand
CGCCGAATTCAGGATTCCCTTCAGCCAGATACGGTTTCCCGAAAAAGAATCTCATACCTGGGGATTCCAGGCCAGCCGGATTATTGCCAGGAAAAACGAAACAAGCTACTGGCACCATGTGCCCAAAGGAGTGCCGAGGTTTGTCAGCCTTTTCGGAGATTTGATGGGCATTAAAAATATCCCTTCCCCAAAAAAGCTCCAGTTGCTCCCCTACACATTGGTCAAAGGCACTCATCAACCTCCAGAAGAAGGTGATCCCTTCCAGGCAGGTTCAGATTATCTCGCCAACCTCGGGCTTGACCTCAAATACGGAGTGACAAGCAACCTTACTCTGGACGCCACTTTCAATCCGGACTTCGGCCAAGTCGAGGCTGACCCGGCCCAGGTCAACCTCACAGCCTATGAAACTTACTTTCCAGAAAAACGGCCTTTCTTCATCGAAGGAAAGAACATGCTGAGTTTTTCTCTCGGGAGCGAGCGTGAGAGAGACTCCCTCTTTTACTCTCGAAGGATTGGAAGGGCTCCTCAAGGTTCCCCTTCTGATGCTGAATACTACAACAATCCAGAGAACACAACTATCCTTAGTGCTTTTAAAATAACCGGAAAGACTGCGGGAGGGTGGTCTATCGGCGTGATGGAAGCTCTGACCAGTAGAGAGATGGCCAGCCTCATCACCTGGGATGGAGAAGAGGACCGGCAGACCGTCGAGCCCCTCACGAATTACTTTCTCGGAAGAGCCGAAAGGGAATTCAGGGAAGGACGGAGCGCTTTTGGCTTCATGTTTACCGCGGTTAACAGAAAAATTGATGATGCGAACCTGAATTTCCTCCGCAGCGCAGCCTACAGCGGGGGATTCAATATTCGGCACCGGTGGGCTCAGGATAAGTATGAGGTCTCCGGATACTTCTTAGGAAGCCATATTCGCGGCAGCGAAGAATCAATCTTAAATGCACAGGAATCCTCGGCCCGTTATTACCAGAGACCAGACGCAGAACACCTGGAACTGGACCCCACAAAAACCTATCTTTCCGGGACAGCCAGTCATTTATCTCTCTCTAAAATCGGGGGAGGTCACTGGCGCTGGAATTTGGGCCTCCAGACCAGAAGCCCTGGTTTCGAAATCAACGATATGGGTTACATGAGAGATGTCGATGAGATATCACAGCACATCTGGCTCAGCTACAGGGAATTTACGCCGGGTAAAATCTTCAGGGATTATGACATCAGTTTTACCTTCTGGAACAACTGGGATTTTGCTCCGACGCATACCGGTCAGGGAATAAGTTTGCGCTCTGATTTTGAATTTCTCAATTACTGGAGGGTGAACTTTGACCTCAACAGGAGCCAAGAGCATCTCTCAACAAGCCAGCTTCGGGGAGGACCCGCTGTTCTCATGCCCGGGAATTGGAGAATCGGGGGAGGTCTCAGGACAGACTCCAGGAAGAACTTCTATTTCAATTTTAGGGGAAGTTACAGCTTATCTGACAACACTGCGAAATCTTACAGCCTTTCCGCCGGATTAAATTTTCGTCCTTCCGAACGAATCGACATCAGCCTCTCTCCCCGGTTCAGCGATGGATTCCGGCGGCTCCAGTATTTGAGTGAAGACACCATCGACGACCAGACCCATTACATCCTCAGCCGCATCGATCAGACCACTGTTTCACTCACTCTCAGAATTAACTACACTTTATCACCAAACCTGAGTATTCAGCTCTACAGCCAACCTTATGTATCGGCCGGAAAATACAGCGAGTTCAAAGAAGTCTCCCAGCCCCGCGCGGAAAACTATGACGACCGCTGGTACATTTTTTCAGGCAGTGAAATTTCCTTAGAGGATGATTATTATCGTCTCCTGATTCCAGGCGGCGGAGGAGATGTGCTCACTTTCGAAAATCCAGATTTCAATTTCAGACAGTTCCGTTCCAATCTAGTTCTCAGATGGGAATACCTGCCGGGTTCTATCCTCTATCTAGTCTGGACGAGAGGAATCAACGATACTTCATCCGACGGGGATCTTTCCCTGGGGAATGATATCCGGAGCCTCTTCAGCTCAGACTCCAATAACGCTTTCATGGTCAAGATCAGCTACTGGTTCAATCTCTAAGTAACGGAAATTTAATCTTGGCCACAGAGTCAAATTCATATTTACAAAGCCAATTTTGTGGAGAATGAATTTTTTTCCGTCATTTTGGAGTCAAGATAAAAAAAGGCTGGCTTTTCTTGCCGGTTTGATAAGCTCCGTTTAAGAAGAATCCAGCTCGAAAAGCCAGCCCAGCCTTGTCTTACTTAATCACTTTTCCTGAGATGACGAGGATTAAGGCCTTGTCTCCGCCGTCAAGCTTGGAGACACCCACGATAGTCTTATCTCCGCTTTTCAGAGTAAAAGCCGTCTCAATCAGGCGAACATTTTTTTCTGTTTGTGTCGAAGTTCCCATTTTATGAACCCGATCATGGCGCAATTCAATATTGACTTGAAAGGTGTCTTCCTTTTCTTCTCTCACATAACGAGGTGTGAGCGCCAGCCTGAACTCATACCCGGACCCGCCGATTATCTGTTCGGAGTATTTGCTATCCTGAACCCTAATCA
>CAZSGR010000010.1:23995-27419 GCA_964606185.1 uncultured Eubacteriales bacterium | reverse complement strand
CTTATCCGGCCATACTCACTCTGATAACCCATGAGGAGTTCATAAATCTGCCTTGCTCTTACGTATTTGAGCTTGACTAACTCCTTCCTCAATTCCGGCTTTGGCGCCTGACTTTCTGAAGCAAAGGCAGTTAAGGCAGAACCGCACAATAAGACAAGTACGAGTAAAGTCCCTATTGATCTTTTCATTCTTTAACCTCCAATTCAAAATTTTTATCGAAAAACCAGACGATTTTCTGCCCGGATTCGGGCAAAACCATGGTCATTTTAACCACTTCCTGTTGAGACTCCTGGAAGGCGCTCCCTAAAAGCTGTGCCTGAGTTCGAGAGAGAAGTTCTGAATCCGGCGCTGTCCCTTCGCCGATAGAGAAGGGCTTTATGACAAACAAAAGAGTCAAAGCCACAGCCAAAACGCCCATCAATGCAAAGGCCCAGGCTTTCTTGAACGGCCAGGGAGCCAGAGGCGAGATTACGGATTCTTTCTCTTTGACAGCCTTCTGAACTGTCCTCTGCCACTCAGACTCTAGCCACTCCTTTCTGTCCTTTTCGAGCCATTCTTTAGTCTTCTCGAGCGCCAAAGAATAAGAATCGAATTCCTGCTGGCACTCGGGACATTTTTCAAGATGGGCTTTTATTGACGAAATTTTGGATGGGGAAAGATCCTTACCCACCATAAGCGGAAGCCGGCGTTGAACCTTTTTACAGTTCACTTTTCACCTCTTTTCTAAAGCCAAGATTGGCTTGTTCAAACTGCGCCCGGATTTTCTTCCTGGCCCGGGACAGATGAGTGCGAACACTCAAAGAAGAGCATTTGAGAATTTTTGATGTTTCTTCGACAGAGAAGCCATCTCCATCCCGGAGAAGAAAAACGGCTTTTTCTTTGGGGCTCAAATTCTGAAGGCAGGATTCGACCTTCGACCTTATTTCTCTGTTCAGGAACTGCTTCTCAGGGTCCGAACCGCCATCAAAAGCCTGCCTTTTTTGGCTTTCAATGATGTCTTCGGATTTCTTTCTCTTCCTTAAATAGTCATAGGTAGAGTTCATTGTGATCTTGTAGACCCAGCTCTTGAAACTTTTCCCTTTTTCGAACCGGTGGAGGTATCTGTAGATTTTGATCAAAGCCTCCTGGCAAATTTCTTTGGCTTCTTCAATATTTCCCGTCATCCGGTAAGCCATGTTCAAAAGCCCCTGACGATGCGGCCGGAGAAGAGGCTCAAAGGAGGATTGGTCTCCTTCGAGGACTTCACTGACCAGTTCATCTTCATTCTTCATCCACATTAATATACTTGTCTTTTGTTAAAAATGTTAAGGGAAAAAATACAATTTTCTGTAGGAGATTGCCACGTCGCTGCGCTCCTCGCAATGACACATTTGCATGATAACCGGGACATCCATTAATTTTCCATTCGCTCCCCGCAATGACATATATTGATATAGCCTGGACTACCTTTTTGTCATTGCGAGCATAATAGTAAAAAAGTATCGCTATGATCATTATTGTCATTAGTACATCAGATAGCACAACTCATTGAAATTTAAGCAATTATAAAGCAATTTTAAGCCCATTTTAATGGTATTTTTGATTAAAATGTTAAACACATTTGACTTTCTTAATAAAAACCTTTTCTATGTCGTTTATTCAAATATAAATACAAATAAATCCAACAACCTTTTTAAGCATTATGCCCGCAATAACATGTATTGATATAGCCTGGACTGCCTTTTTGTCATTGCGAGTGGAGCGTGGCAATCTCATTAGAAATATTAATAATCGGAGACTGTCCCCAATTTTTATGTTCCCAATTTTTACAGGTTTTTGAAACTCTTTCCGAATAATGTCTGTTGACTAATATGAGGAAATAAATTACTTTTAAGTCTATGGCTTTCACCGATAAAATGAATAGTATATGAAAGTCAGAATAAGAACATACCGGAAAAAGACCGAACCTCGCCGCATCCACATTCTCCTTTTCACTCTTTTCTCTTTCTCTCTGTTTCTCATCCTGAGCTTCATGCCCAAAAGCAAACCGCCGTTCGAAGAGATCATTTCTGCGATTCCCGCAGAAATCGCATTTCCTTCACCTTCACCAACACTAGAAAAAAGCAAGAGAACCATCAGATGGGGGATGACCTTGACAGATATCCTGGCACCGTATGACTTCACTCCGACTGAGATATTCGACTTGAGCCGGAGTGTCAGGTCCGTATATGACCTGTCTAAAATAAAAGCCGGCCAGGAAATCAGGATCTATACGACCCAGCAGGGTGATGTCGTTTCTCTCGAATACGATATCGATGAAAAAGATTACCTCCATATCCAGAAAAAACAAGGCGCTTACACAGCCGAGATCAAAAAGATTCCCTACGAGAACAAAGTCAGCATGATCTGGGGAACCATCCAGGATTATCTTATTTCTGCTGTCAATCAAGAGAACGAAGGCGTGCAGTTGGCTCTCGACCTGGTTGATCTCTTCGCCTGGGACATCGATTTTTATGCAGACCTCCGTAAAGATGATTCATTCAAAATCATTTTTGAGAAAAGATATCTCGACGGAAAATTTGTCGGCTATGGGAATATTCTCGCCGCAGAATTCACCAATCAGGACAAGAAATTCCAGGCTTTCCGCTACACTTACCCCGATACAAAAGAATCGGATCACTACGACCTCGAAGGCAATTCTTTGAGAAAAACCTTCATGAAATCCCCCATCCGGTACGACAAAATCACATCCCGCTTCAGCCATAACAGGCTCCATCCCATCCGGAAGGTCTACCGTCCTCATTATGGGGTGGACTACGCGGCCCGGATCGGAACCCCTGTTCAAGCCACAGCCGACGGGACCGTCATCTTTGCCGGACGCAAAGGGGCTTCAGGGCGCATGGTCGGAATCCGGCACCAGAACAGGTATGAAACCCAGTATCTTCATCTCAGATCAATCGTTACGGGAATAGAAAAAGGAGTAAAAGTCAGAGAAGGACAGGAGATCGGGTATGTTGGTTCGTCCGGAGAGTCCACCGGCCCTCACCTGGATTACAGGATCAAAAAGGACGGAAAGTATATCAATCCCCTGGCCTTCAATCCCGAGCCAGTCAGCCCGCTCAGAGTAGAATTCCTTGAGGATTTCAAGAGGATTGCTGAAAAATATATCATCTGCTTTGACGCCTCCCTCATGGTTTCATCCTGCTTCAGTGATTCTTTGACTCTTTGATTCCCGCCGTCTCGTGAACAAATTGTGTAAAGTCCTCCAGGAATTCAGGCATCCCTAAGAATTAAAAAATCAGGGGAAAAACCTGAATATGCAGAAAGAGGCATGTTGAATCATTGGAAAGGACGAATCAGGTCTGACTCATCCAGATAAAGAATTCCTTATTTCTTTATTGTTTTGCCGGAAGAACTTCCTTCTTTTTTGCTGCTTTCCTCTTTA
>CAZSGR010000010.1:0-23895 GCA_964606185.1 uncultured Eubacteriales bacterium | reverse complement strand
CGGCATCAGGATTCCAATCTCGTGTATGGGCAATTGTCTGTTTCAACCTTGGGGGCCTTTGCTGCGGAGGCCTATCCAGCGGCACACCGGATGGCACAACCACAGTATTGTGAGTGCGTTTCTCTCTCAGATCAGATGTCCGCTTTCCGGCTTTTTCACTTTTTGCGTCCTTCATTGTCCGAGTTAAGGAGATTACTGTTATTGCCTCAAGACCTCCCCCTGCGTTTTTCTGCCCTGTTGGATCTTCACTGATAGTCTTTTCCGAGGAAGCACTGGACTCATCTTTCCTGTATATTCTTGCTGCCTTGTGCAAGGGATTTTCCAAAACTCCGGAAGACAGAGGTTTTTTCTTCAATTCTATGGAAAGCTCATGAGGCGCAATAATCCTTTCATGAATTCTCGTCTTACTTAAATCTCCATTTTTAACAGCAACTGCGTTTTCACTGATCCGGCGCAGGGAAGCCAGGACTCGTTCATCCCCGCTCTCCAACGCAGAGGCAACTTTCTTCAGCATCCCTTTGAATGCTTTGGGCAGTGGATAGAGAGAGGAAGCTCCTCTTTTAAGCTCGTTTCTGCTAATCATTTTAGAAAGGCCATCTTCTCCCAATTCTTCGCGGAGTGAATCATCCCAAGCAGGACTGTAAGGAGACCAAAGAAATCCAGGATTGAACAAGAAAAAATTGGGAGACAGGCGACGGAAGCCTGTTAAATACCAGTCCGAGAACGACCAAGGTCTCCACGAACAGTACTCTCCGAAGAAGCTCCAGGATACCCAGGCCGGAGAAAATGAAGAGCCGGGAATCCACAACCAGCCGCGATTCTTATTCCACACCCAGAGGCCGAGATGATAGGGCACCCAGCCCCAGGATTCCACCGGCACCCAGAAAAGCTGCCCGTTCACCTCTCTCCACTGGCCGAAGTAATAGGGCTGCCAGGTTCCGCCCGGATAGTAATCGTTAAAGTCAGTGCGCCAGACATAACCGTACAAGTCATCCCAGATCCACTCCCCATACATACTGGAATATTTCTGGGCAAAATAAACGACCGCCCTGGGATATCGCTGAATGGGTTTGGGGATGGCGCTCATTCCATCATGAAGCACCTTAAAATTCTTATTTATGTCGTCATTCCATGAATCAAAATCCAAATTCTGCTCGTATTCCCCTGGAAGAGCCTGATGATCGCCAGAGATAACTAGACTCATGGATTTTTTGACTGTCTTACTCTCCAGACTTTCTTCGTTGGCCCCGTAAAGGACAAGGGCTTTTCCCCTCTTCACCTGAATGTCCGTACCGCCATCCTTTACCACTCTAATCAGGGCGACTGTACTATGGCTCAATTTCGTTGATGCGGTTGGAGTTATCACTTGAAAAATCTCAGGGTAGTTGTACTTCTTGTACATGATATACATCTCGCCCCTATTGAGGAGGAAATTCGTGACCTTATTGCGCGAACTGAGGCTTTTGGCCATGATGGTTTCAATTTTTAACTCCGTGTTCAGGTCAAGCCTGATGACCGTTCCTGTGTCTAGCTGAATCTCACACCGCCTGCTTCCTGTGGTGCGGATCGTATCTCCTGGGAGTAGAGGAAAATTCAACTCGGCAACCTGAGGGCTCTCTTCCCCTTCCCGTATCACCACAGGATCATTCCCATCATGCTTTACTTCAGTATAAGTGATATAGCCAAAATAAATATCGGTTCCCGGCGAGTGTATGTATTCATAATCGGATTGTGATCGAAGGGACTGCGGGAGCACAAGCATTAAGACAAAGGCCAAAATTATAATGAATTTTTTCTTTATCATTTTATCCTCCTGCTTATTCATTGTTCTCATAATAATATTAGCAAGATTTGTGCCAAATAGCACCTGGCTAACGGAAAGATTTTAAGGCGGTTATCTGTCCTCTTATCCAGCAACGTGTATCTTTAAGGAGACAGCCCCCAGTCGCCCGGTAATCTTGGATATCTCCTTCCTCCTTCTCATTTGAAGCAATCCTTGTGAATTCGCACCCTTAAAACCTCAAACGCCCCTTTTCCTCTGCAAGCGAAAAGAACCTTCACTCCGCACAAGGAAAGACAGAGTATTTTCTCTCGCCTGCTCAGCATTCTTATTCTTACAATTCCTGCAAAAATCGTCTTTCTGAATCTTCTCCTTCCAAAAATGCGGTTATTCTCACTATTTTCTCCCATGGCGCTTTTTCCGTCGGGACTCGCCTCATGGATTCCTGTTGACATTAAGAAGCCACAAATTTAGAATTGACTAGCCTGGATTATTCACGAGTTGAGGTTGCTGTAGACTCTGTTGCGAAGAGCGTAGCGAATGTGGCATTTTTATTTCAAGCAAAAGGTTGAGATTGCCACACTCTCTTCGGTCGCTCGCAATGACAGCGCTCGACTTGAAGTTGCCGTTCACCAACAGATTGCTCGTGATGACGTGGTCGTCCACCGCGATTGAACCGCAACAAAGCAGACGTCGTTGCAAGGAGAGAAGCGACAGTGGTGATTTTATTTAAACAAAAGGTTGAGATTGCCACACTCCCTTCGGTCGCTCGCAATGACATCACTCTACTTGAAGTTACAGCGCATCAGCAGGTTGCTCGCGATGACAATCTTAATCTAACAAAGGTCGTCAGATTTGCTCGCCCGAAGGGTAAAAGATGCCGGCATAGTTTGAATGAATGGATAGTAAAGAAAGTTTGAATCTTGATCTTGAGAAAAACCTACCTAGTGAGCTCATGTCATTGAAAATAATGTATAGTGTCGGTATATTTTATGAATAATTCAGGATAATCAATAAGATAAACAAAACTTATATTTTAGAAGGAGGTTTTAATGAAAGTTACCCTCAGCGTTCTCAAAGCGGATATCGGCAGCATTGGCGGTCACATCACGCCAAGCCAGGCGATCATCGATGAGGTCAAGAGATTTGTCAAGGAGAACGGCAAAAACCTGCTGATCGACCATTACATCAGCCATACCGGAGACGATATCGCCATCCTGTGTACACATGACAAGGGCGTCTCAGACGAAAAAATACATAAATTAGCCTGGGATGCTTTTATATCCGGAACAGCTGTCGCTAAAAAACAGGGACTCTACGGCGCAGGGCAGGATTTACTCAAAGATGCCTTCAGTGGAAACATAAAAGGAATGGGCCCGGCTGTTTCAGAGATGGAATTTGAGGAGCGGCCAAACGAGCCCTTTGTTTTCTTTGCCGCGGATAAGACTGACCCTGGCTGTTACAACCTTCCTTTCTACCTGGGATTCTGTGATCCCATGTACAATGCAGGACTCATTCTCAGCCCAAAAATGAGTGATGGCTTCACGTTCCGCATCATCGACGTCGAATACACTGAAAAAGACAAGGTCGTTGAACTCAACGCCCCCGATGAAATCTATGACATTGCCGCCCTGCTCCGCGATAACGAAAGATATGTCATCGAGAGCATTTATTCCCGCGCTTCAGGAAACCAGGCAGCGGTTGTCTCCACCACACGTCTGCACAACATCGCAGGAAAATACACTGGAAAAGATGATCCTGTGGCTTTAATCCGTGTTCAGGGAGAATTTCCCGCAACCGGAGAAGTCCTGGCTCCTTTCGAGATCGGTCATTTCGTCGCTGGCTTTATGCGAGGCAGCCACAACGGCCCTCTCATGCCCTGTAAAAACAACTCAACAATCTCTTTCTTCGATGGTCCCCCTGTTGTAACAGGCACAGCTTTTTGCGTGAGAGAAGGAAAACTGACAGAACCTGCAGATGTGTTCGACCACCCCTATTGGGATTATGTGAGAGATCAGGTCTCCAAGAAAGCGTCAGACATCAGACGGCAGGGTTTTTCCGGTCCAGCCATGCTTCCCTTCAGCGAGCTCGAGTACGGCGGCATTGTGGAAAAACTCGAAAAGCTGGAAAAGAAATTCAAGCTCGTCGGCTGACAAGACTTTCACCTACTGATTGTCTCTGAAGGTTCGCCCTGATAGGGCAGAATCTCGACTGGAAAATTCTTTGTTGAAATTACGATGAAAGAGTACAAAAATCCTGTCCCGACTGTGGACATCATTATCGAGATCCAAAGGGAAGACGGGAAAGAAGGAATTGTTCTGATAAAGAGGAAGAATCCTCCTCCCGGATGGGCCATTCCGGGAGGATTCGTCGACTACGGTGAATCCTTAGAGGAAGCGGCCGTTCGAGAAGCCAAGGAAGAAACTTCTCTCGATGTCCAGCTCAAGAAACAGCTTCATACCTACTCCGACCCGGACCGGGATCCCCGCCAGCACACAATCTCAACGGTTTTTGTGGCCTCAGCCCGAGGAAGGCCGAAAGCAGAGGATGATGCGCAGGAAATCGGGATATTCACAAAAGAAGAAATCAATTTTTCTCTTGCCTTTGATCACAACAAGATACTCACTGATTATTTCGGCCAAATAAAAGAGAAAAATTAAAAATGTATGAAAGGAGGAGAAATGGGAGGAGGCGCTTACCATGAATCCTTCGATAAACTGACGAAAAAATCCCAGGAACTCCATCGGGCCATCCAATCACTCATCGAAGAACTCGAAGCGATTGACTGGTACCAGCAAAGAGTGGATGCCACCGAGGATGATGAACTGAAAGAAATTCTGGCTCACAACCGGGATGAAGAAAAGGAGCATGCAGCGATTGTTCTGGAATGGATCAGGAGGAACGATGAAGCCATGGCTGATGAGTTGAAAACCTACCTCTTTGCCGAAGCTAAAATCACCGAAATCGAAGAAAAAGACTGAAATCGAATTAAAAGACAGTCGCAGATTATTGTCAATTTTTATAAGATAGATAAAGAGGTCGAATTGTCTCATCGAGGATAGGCCGAAAGGATAAAATCATGAACGACACGAAAAAAAAGAAAACAGGCCTGGTGGACGATTCAAAGCTCAGGGAGCTCCATAAAGTCTGGGGACCTGTTGAGGCAGAGATTATTAAAAGCTATCTCGAAAGCAACAACATTGTCTGTATCCTCAGAGGAAAGGTGGTTCAATCCGTCCATCCTTTTTCGGCAGATGGTCTGGGTGAGATAAAAATCCTTGTGTCAGAGGACGACTACACGAGGGCCCAAGAACTCCTCAAAAAAAAAGTCCATATCTAATCAAGAAGAGGACATTTGTACTAGTTCAATAATTCGGCAGCGTTTTTATTTTGTCATTGCGAACGGAGTGAAGCAGTCTCATAAAAAGGATATCTTCAATCCCTTAATAATATAATTTCTCTCTATGAGATTGCCACGCTTCACTCGCAATGACACTTCTATACTCAGTATCATTAATCAAAATGTTACTTAATTACTGAGCATAGACAATCACAGCCCCTATCCTTCTAGAATATAAGGACTGAAAGGGACAGTCCCCAAAGTAGCCTGTCCCCTTTTTTAACTTTTATTACTCTATCCCTCTTTCTCCCAAAAAATCCCGCTTTCTATTCTCTTTATTTGCCTTAGTAAGCATTTTCCTTTACCCGCCTGTATCCTTTATATAGTAGCATCGTCAATTTTTACACAACATCTAGAAAACAATAAAAATAAATACTATTTTTTTGCATCTTTTCCTTGACATCGGGAATTTTCTCCTCTATATTAGTGGAAAACGGGACGGAACGGGACAAAATGGGAAGTCTTTTACTAGGAAGTTATACGGGAAAATTCGACAGAAGCAGTCGAATAAAAGTCCCTGAAAAATTCCGCGCTGCCATTGAAGAACAGTACGGAAAAGATCTGTTCATCACCTCCCTAGCCGACGAGTCCGTTCAGGTTTACCCTCTTTCAGTCTGGGAAAGACTATCAGGCGCTTCCATGGAAGGAGCTCTACAGTTCAATCCGGCTGTAAGAAGTTTCCTGATTCGTGTCAATAGAAAAGGAAATCACTACCGGATTGATTCCAAGGGCCGCATTCTCATCAACCAGTCCTTGAGAGATAAGGCAGAGCTCGATGAAGAGGTCGTAATCCTTGGTCTCACCGACCATCTGGAAATCTGGAATAAGGAGAAACTCGATAAAATACTTGAGGAAAAGCCGTTGACCAATGAAGACTTCGAAAGCATCGCAGAACTCCTGCCTCAAGGAAAAACCAAATGAACGGGAACGGCCACATCCCTGTTCTATTAGATGAGGTTTTGGAGTACCTGGATATAAATAGAAAAGGCATTTACATTGACTGCACAATCGGACTGGGAGGTCATGCCTACGAAATAGTCAAAAAAAATCCCAAAGCGTCCCTTATCGGATTTGATCTGGACGAGAAGTCTCTTCTGAAGGCCAGAGAAAAGCTTCAACCTTTCGCGGATAGAGTGGAACTTTACCACTCTGACTTCAGGTACATCCCTGACATCAAAATCGACTTCTCTCAAATAAGAGGTGTTTTACTGGATCTGGGGATATCTTCTTTCCAGCTCGACTCCCCCGAGAGAGGATTCAGCTACAGCCGAAAAGGCCCTCTCGATATGAGAATGGACCTCCGGAACAAGATGACTGCCCATAAGATCCTCAATAAGTACTCAGAACACAAGCTTTCCCAAATCTTCCATGAATACGGCGAGCTCAGACAGGCGCGACGGCTCGCAAGAGAAATAGTCTCGAGAAGAAAAACAACAAAATTCGAAACAACCACCCAGCTCTGCCGGACAGTGGAGGAAATCTGCCGCTGGAGACCCCAAAAAGGAAAAATCCATCCCGCTGCGAAAGTCTTCCAAGCCATTCGGATCGAAGTCAACCAGGAGTTGAACAGCCTTTCCGGTTTCTTAGAAAGGATGGCTCATTCTATACCTAAAAAAGCACACATCGCTGCAATCTCTTTTCATTCTCTGGAGGACCGGATAATCAAGCACACTTTCGCAGGTCTGGCTGTTTCGATGGATTCCAATCCTGTCCTCAAAATCTTAACTAAAAAGCCGGTTGTCCCGTCTGAAGAAGAGGTCAAGGCGAATTTCAGGGCAAGGTCAGCTAAGCTCAGAGTGGCTGAAAGAATTTAGATGGTAAGAAAAAAATTCACGAAAAAAGAAATAACGCTGGTCATAACCTGCACTTTATTCATCATTTCAATCCTGACCTTCTACATCTGGCACCAGGTCGAAGCGGTCAGGTTAGGATACGAAATAAACAGACTGGAGGAAAAAATCCAAAAGCTGAAAATTGAGGTTGAAGAGCTTGAAACCACAAAGGCCTCCCTGCTTTCACTCGAGAAAGTGGAAAGAATCGCCAAGGAAAAACTAAAAATGGTCAAAACCCAAGAAAACCAGAAGGTCTACGAGGATTTCAAAGAACAGCAATGAGAAGGAGAGAATGAGCATTATTAGCGAGAGAAAAGCACACAGAAGAATAAGCATGATGGCTTTTCTCTTTATGCTCTGGCTCATCTTTCTCATCATCCGCCTCCTCCAGCTTCAGGTCATCGAACACCCGAGTCTGAAAATGAAGGTCACGCGGCATAATCAGAATAGGAAAGACATCATTCCCAAAAGAGGCACAATATACGACCGCACAGGTAGCATTCTTGCCCGAAGCCTTCCATTTCGTTCCGTCTTCTACACTCCAAACGAAAACGAGCCTCTGGAAACACAACTTGAAAAAATACAAACAGTGAAGAGCATCCTGAATCTCTCCGAAAATGAGTTCCGGAGGATTAAAAAAAGAATCGAAAAAAACGTGTCATTCATCTGGATTAAAAGGAAGATTCACCCCGAAAAAGAAGACAAGATAAAAGAGCTCTCTTTGGGCGGAATCTATTTCCTGGAAGAAAATAAAAGATACTACCCCCACGGGAAACGGGCAGCCCACTTGCTGGGAAGAGTCGATATCGATGAAGTCGGCGCCAGTGGGATTGAATACAGCTGTAATTCTGTACTTGCAGGTATAAAAGGCAAACATCTCATAATGCAGGATGCCAAAAAAAGAGAATACGAATTTGAAACTCTGAAAGAACCTGAAGACGGAAAGGACCTGGTCCTGACCATAGATGAAACCATCCAGTTTTATGCGGAAAAAGAGCTGGAAAATGCCGTGCGGGAATCAGGAGCCAAATGGGGGACGGTCATCATCGCCCAACCCTCATCAGGAGAAATCCTGGCGATGGCCAATTTCCCCACCTACGACTTGAACAACCTCCCTCGCTCCCCCACCGTAGTGGATAGAAACAAGGCCATCCACCACAACTTTGAGCCTGGCTCCACCTTCAAGGTCGTCACCGCCTCGGCTGCTCTGGAGACAAATAAAGTCAGTCTGGCTGATTCATTTGACTGCAGCCAGGGATACGTATCTGTGGCTGGCAAATTAATCAGAGACCATCAACGCTATGGGATCTTATCCTTTCCTGAAGTTATCATCCATTCTTCCAATGTTGGAACCGTCAAGCTCAGCTACAATTTAGACAGGAATTCTTTTTACGAAACGATAAAAAACTTTGGCTTTGGCAAAAAAACGGGGATCGACCTCCCCGCAGAAGAGAAGGGAATTTTCAGGCCGGTCAAAGACTGGAGCCGAATATCTCCTGCATCGCTCTCTATCGGGTATGAAATCTCAGTGACAGCCCTCCAGATGCTCCAGGCAGTCAACATCATCGCCAACGAGGGTGTTCTTGTCCCTCCAAGGATTGTCAGGAGAGTCCTGAACTCCTCTGATGAATCCTCACGAAATCCACTACATCCCAGAAGGATAATATCCAGAGATACGGCATCGGTATTAACCTCCATTCTCCAGGAAGTCGTTCAAGAAGGGACTGGAAGCCCGGCTCGAATCGCAGGCTATAATATTGCCGGAAAGACGGGAACAGCCCAGATATTCGACTCCTCCATTGGACACTATTCATCTGAAGCTCACATCGCTTCTTTTGCAGGCTTTGTTCCTGGAGACAGTCCTGCCTTCTCCATGATCGTGATCATCAACGAACCCACTGGGTCTTATTATGGTGGAGAAGTCGCCGGTCCTGTCTTCAGAGAAATCAGTAAGCAGATCCTTCAATATCTGAAAATTCCACGCCAAAGTATTCCTCAAAAAAAAATAATCGTAGAAAACCGCTGGAGGCTGCACAACTAATGAAACTCAAAGACGTGCTGGCCGGAGTGCCTCGGCTGGATTTTAATGGTAATGAGACTGAAGATATTCAAGGCATCGCTTACTCCTCAAAGAATGTTCAGCCCGGATTCATGTTTACGGCTCTAAAAGGGATGAATGCCGATGGACTTGAATTTATCGAAGAAGCTCTTCATCACGGTGCTGTGGCTGTTCTTTCAGACCGGGCAAAGCCCGAGAATTTCACTCAAACCTGGATCCAGGTCTCGGACACACGTGAAGCGCTGGCACTTTGTTCAGCCAATTTTTATTCTCACCCTTCCCAGAAAATGAAAGTCATCGGGATCACCGGGACAAAAGGGAAGACCACGATCACCTACATACTGGAGGAAATACTGAAAAAATCCCGCTTCATCCCGGGAGTTATCGGGACCATATCTTACCGGGAACCGAAAATGACTGTCCCGGCTGAAAGGACGACTCCCGAAGCTCCGGATATACAGAGGATCCTGTGCAATATGTTCGACCACGGAGTCACTCACTGCATCATGGAAGTCTCATCTCATGCTTTAGATCTTAAAAGAATATTGGGAATCGGGTTTGATGTTGTTGTGTTCGTGAACTTGAGCGGTGACCATCTGGACTACCACCAAACCATGGAGAAATATTTTGAAGCGAAGAAAAGGCTTTTCTTTCTCAACCAGAAAAAACGAATGGCAGTGGTCAATGAAGACGATCCATGGGGTAAGAAATTGCTGTCGCAGCTATCCACAGGCGCTATGACCTACGGCATCGAGCCAGGAGCCATGGTCAGAGGAGAAAACTTCAAGTTGAATGAGAAAGGAATCGAAGCTTCCGTGAAATACCCGGAAGGCCAGCTCTCTATCTCCTCATCGCTCCTGGGGAAGCCTAACCTCTACAACATCCTGGCCTCCGTGGCTGTGGCCCTGACTCTGAACATTCCGCTCTCAGCGATCAAAGAGGGCGTCGCCTCGCTTAAAGGAGTCCCGGGAAGGTTTGAAAAAATAGAAAATTCTCTCGGTTTTCACATATTCGTCGATTACGCCCACACAGATGACGCTCTGAAGAACCTGCTGGAAACCGTCCGGGAGCTCAATCCCAAACGCATCATTTTAGTCTTTGGAGCCGGAGGAGACCGGGACAAGACAAAAAGACCCAGGATGGGAGAAGCCGCCGGCACTCTTTCGGACTGGGCCATCATCACATCCGACAACCCCCGTTCAGAAGATCCAAGGGCCATAATCTCAGATATCGAGAAGGGCATAAAAAAAACAGGAACACAAAATTACCAAATTATCCCTGACAGGAAAGAGGCCATCGCACATGCTCTTTCCATCGGAGAAAAAGGAGACTATATCCTTGTGGCCGGGAAGGGCCATGAAGACTATCAAATCCTTGGGGATAAGACCATTCATTTCGATGATGCGGAAGTCATCAGGGAAATCCTTCAAGAAAAGGGGAATACTGAAATTGGTTAGTCTTTTTTTGAACGATATCGCCAAAAAAATAAAAGGAACCATCCTGCAGGGTTCGGGATCTCTCGCTTTTCATAAATTCAACATAGATTCCCGGTCGACTGAACCGGGTGAACTTTTTTTTGCATTAACCGCAAAACGAAACGGCCATGACTTTGTCCCGTCCGCCGTTAAGAGGGGAGCTTCAGGTGCTGTTATCTCTCACCAAACTGCTCTCGCCGATAAAGATATCGCTTTGATCCAGGTTAAAGACACTCTCAAGGCTCTTCAGGAACTCGCCCGAAAAGTCCTTCAAGAGTATTCTGTTAAAGTAATCGGCATAACAGGCAGCATCGGTAAGACAACGACCAAGGAGTTTACATCGTGCCTTCTCTCACACAATTTCAAGGTGCTCAAGTCAGAGGGAAATTTGAATAATCACCTTGGAGTTCCCCTCTCCATCCTTAAGCTGGAAGACGACCATGAAGTCGCAGTGCTCGAGATGGCCATGAACAGCCCCGGAGAAATACAATCTCTCACTCGGATCGCACCCCCGGATATCGCAGTCATAACTAACATCAATCCTGTTCACCTTCAGTTCTTTAAAAATATAGAAGAGATCGCTCTGGCCAAAAAAGAAATACTCGACGGGACCAAAAAGGACGGGACTGCCCTTCTCAACGGAGACGATGCTTTAGTCAGGAAAATCGCCAAAGACTGGAAGGGAAAGACGCTTCTCTTCGGGCTTTCAGAAGAATTTGATGTGTGCGCTCAGAATATTCGGAAAAACGAATGGGATGGGATTGTCTTCGAGCTCATATACGGAAAAAAACAAGAAGAAGTCTGCCTCCCATTCTTCTATGAGAGCGCCTTATACAACTTCCTTGCATCGGCGGCTGTGGGCTATGCATTATCCGTGCCGCTTGATTCACTGCTAAAAGGAGTGAAGGCTTTGAAGCCGCTTCCCATGAGAGGGGTACTTCATCGGCTGCACAAGAACATACATCTCATTGACGATTCGTATAACTCGAACCCGGCCGCTCTGGAATCGGCCTTGAAAGGGCTGAAGGAGCTTCCGGCAAAAAGAAGAATCGCGGTATTGGGTGACATGCTGGAACTCGGAGTGAGGGAAACGGAGTTCCACACTGAGGCAGGAAAACAAGTCGCTCTATGGGGCTGGAACATCCTTGTTGCCGCAGGCCCGCTCAGTTTTCATATGGTGGAAGGCGCCCTTTCTGCGGGGATGAAAAAAGAACAGACTTTCCACTTCGAAAATTCTACTGCCGCAGCTGGGAAAATCCGGTCTCTCATCCAGGAAGGTGATCTTATCCTCGTTAAGGGATCGAGAGGGATGATGATGGAAAAAGTCGTCGAACAATTAAAAGAGGAATAGAGGAAAAAAGTGCTGTACTATCTTCTGATTCCATTGAGAGAATACTTTTTCTTCTTCAATGTGTTCAGCTACTTCACAGTCAGGACGGCTTTAGCAGGGATTACAGCCTTCCTCCTGAGCCTGATCCTGGGTCCGTGGTTGATCAGAATGCTGAAAAAATACCAATTAGGAGAAGAAATCTATTCTGAGGTCCCAAAATCTCACTTTGAAAAAAAGGGAACTCCTTCTATGGGAGGGCTCCTGATCATCGGAGCCACCATAATCTCCTCGATTTTCTGGGGAAATCTGAGTAATTCCTATGTCCGCCTGGCAATGGCCACCATGGTCCTTTTCGGCCTGCTTGGATTCTGGGATGATTTCCTGAAGATCATCAGGAAAAAACCCAGAGGCCTCATTATCCGCCACAAGCTGTTTTCTCAGATTGCATTAGCTGGAATCATCGGCTTGTATTTTATCTTTCTCGGACTGACCGAAGAGTTCAGCCTCCAGCTGCAGTTCCCGTTTTTCAAGGAATGGGTGCCGTATTTAGGCTGGTTCTATCTCCCCTGGATCATGCTCATTCTCGTAGCATCTTCAAACTCAGTCAATCTTGCTGACGGTCTTGATGGCCTGGCCACAGGTTTGACCTTGATCAGCGCTGGAGCTTTCACGGCTCTCTGCTATGTCATAAGCCGCATCGACCTGGCAGAATATTTGAATATAACCTATGTTCCTCGGGCCGCAGAGCTCACCGTGTTTGTCGGAGCCATGGCCGGAGCCTGTCTGGGCTTTCTCTGGTATAACAGCCACCCTGCCCAGATCTTTATGGGAGACGCGGGCGCTCTTTCATTAGGAGCAACCATCGGTGTCATCTCAATTTTAATAAAGCAAGAATTCCTTCTCTTCATGGTGGCTGGAGTGTTCGTCCTGGAAGCGCTCTCTGTCCTGTTTCAGGTTGCTTATTTCAGGATGACGGGAGGCAAGAGGATCCTCAAGATGGCTCCTCTCCACCATCACTTTGAGCTTGTCGGATGGTCTGAGGAGAAGATCGTCATACGGTTCTGGATTATGGGCATCGTTTTTGCCCTTTTCAGCCTGGCCACCTTGAAGTTGAGATAACATGGACCTGGAGGATAAAAAAGTGCTGGTCGTCGGCTTCGGAAGAACGGGAGAAGCACTCTGCCATTTCCTCCTTCAGCACGGAGCCAAAGTGAAGTTCAGCGAGAAAAAAACGCGGGAAGAACTCGGTTCAGACATCACTGACTGGGAGAAAAAAGGCGTTGTGATCGAAGCAGGAACGCACAACAAAAAGTCCTTCATCCAGGCTGATTTGATCGTGCCCAGCCCGGGAGTCCCCTGGATTCCAGAGCTTGAGGCAGCAGCGAAAAATGGAGTTAGAATCCTCTCTGAAATCGAGCTGGCCTATATATTCTTGAAAGGAAAGATCGTGGGTATCACCGGCACTAACGGAAAATCCACCACAGCCACTCTAACCCACAAAATCCTGAAGGAAGGAGGCTGCCAGGCATTTCTCGCGGGCAACATCGGAACTCCTTTGATATACTTTGTGGAAGACAGCCAGGACAGCCATGTCTATGTCACAGAAGTCTCCAGCTTCCAGCTGAAGCACATCGAAAAGTTCAGGGCCGCGGTATCTGTCTTCCTCAATGTCTCTCCGGACCATCTTGATTGGCACCCTTCGTTCGACGATTATTTTAAATCGAAAAAGAAACTCCTTTCCACTCAAAGAGAAAACGACACAACTATTCTGAATAAAGATGATCCCCTCATCTGGGGCCTCAAAGGAGAAGGAAAAGCACGGGTGTATGCATTCAGCCGGAAAGCCGAAGTGGGGAGGGGATGTTTCCTTCGAGAAGACTGGCTCATTCTTAAAGACTCAAGAGAAGAAAAACTGATGAAAACATCTGAGATTCCTCTCTTCGGAATCCATAACCTGGAGAATGTCATGGCCAGTGCACTGGCGGGCCATGCCATGGGCATTCCCGTTGCGCGAATACGAGAATCCATAAAGAGCTTCCACGGTCTTGAGCACCGGTTGGAAAAAGTCACAACTATCGGAGAGGTTGAATTTTACAATGACTCCAAGGCCACGAATGTGGATGCCTCGCTCAAATCCATCCAGAGCTTCGACCGAAAAATCATCCTTGTATTAGGAGGGAGAGATAAGGGAGGTGATTTCAAGAAGCTCAAAGACCCGGTGGCTGAAAAAGTCAAAAAGGTCATCCTCATCGGCGAGGCCAGAGACAGGATTCGAAAAGCGCTTGAAGGAAGTGTTCCGATGGAAACAGTCTCCTCGTATAAAGAGGCAGTCAGACTAGGGTATTCCGAGGCCAAAGCCGGTGAAGTCGTCCTTCTCGCGCCCGCATGCACGAGTTTTGACATGTTTCGAAGCTTTGAGGAAAGGGGAACAGTTTTCAAGAATGAAGTTTACGCCTTGAAGAAGGAAACAGAAAAAGAGACAGGATAAGAACATGGAAATTTTCAGACCGTACGGATTCGACAAGACACTTTTCTTCTCCATACTTATCCTGATGGCTTTAGGTTTGATCATGGTTTACAGTTCATCGGCTATTTTGGCCAGTGAGCAATACCAGAACACATTCCATTTTTTTATCAACCAGAGCATCGTGGCTGGCATCGGATTATTCCTTATTTTTCTGATGCTTCCCATAAGAAAACCGTTCTACCAGAATGCTTATTTCGTCTACGGACTCCTCTTTTTCTCTCTCATCCTTCTGGTGCTGTGTTTGCTCATGCCTGAGCTGGCGAAGACAAACCGCTGGGTTCAGTTTTTTGGACTCCGGTTCCAGCCCTCGGAACTGGCAAAATTAAGCCTCATCCTCTTTTTTGCCCTTTACTTTGACCGGAAAAAGGGAAAAATGAACGAGTTCCAAATCCTCCTCTTTCCGTTGATCATCCTCATTCTCTTCGTCCTCCTGATCATAAAGGAGCCAGATTACGGCACCGCACTGCTGATCTTTCTCATTTGCTTGATCATGCTTTTCATCGGAGGAGTTAATCTCAAATACGTTATGCTCCTGGGAATACCTCCACTCGGTCTTTTCGCATTTTATCTTTTTCGGGCATCTTACAGGCTGGACAGGATTCTCGCTTTTCTCTCGCCCGCAAAAGATCCCCAGGGCACAGGATTCCAGATAATCCAATCCAAGCTGGCTGTTGGCGCAGGAGGTCTCTTCGGAGTCAGCTTCGGAGGAAGCACACAAAAACTGTTCTTCCTCCCCTGTTCTCATACCGATTATATATACGCCATAGTGGGAGAAGAGCTCGGCCTTCTCGGAACAGTAACTATCCTCTTTCTCTTTCTGGTCTTTCTATGGCGGGGGTTAGTCATCTCCAAGAGGGCACCCAATTTCTTCAGTCAGATCCTCGCCGCAGGACTCACCCTGGCTATCTTTGCTCAGGCCATGCTGAACATCAGCATTGTGCTGGGCCTGGGTCCGCCGACCGGAATACCGCTTCCTCTCATCAGCTACGGAAGGTCTTCTCTTCTCTGCACGCTTTTTGGAATAGGCATCCTTCTCAATATTTCACAAAGAAAGAAAAATATCCCAAAAAAGAAATGAAGGAGAAAAAAATCATCATCAGCGGCGGAGGCACGGCAGGCCATATTTACCCCGCTTTAGCCTTGGGGAATAAACTGAAAGAAAGAAATCCCCATCTTCAATTGACCTATGTCGGGACTCACAGGGAACTGGAAAAGAATATAATGGAATACCACAAGGCTGATTTTATCCCCTTAAAAATTGAAGGATTAAAGGGAAGAGGCCTAAAAACAATTAAATCCCTTTTTCTCCTTCCCTTTTCTTTTCTGAAATCTTTTTCCATACTGCGACGCATAAAGCCAGACCTGGTTATCGGAGTGGGAGGATACAGCTCAGGGCCGATCGTTCTCCTTGCCTCCTTGAGAAAAATTCCCACTCTGATTCTTGAACAAAATTTTTATCCAGGATTCACCAACAGAGTGCTGGTTCGCTGGGTCCGGAAAGCGGTCGTTGCCTTCAAGGGGTCTCTTCCCTACTTCAAAGGAAAAGGGATATTCATCGGCAATCCTGTGAGAGAGGAGTTTACCAGCCTTGCGCCCAAAGCCAGAAACGCGAAGCTCACCATACTTATCTTCGGAGGAAGCCAGGGTTCTCATTTCCTGAACAAATGGATATCCGCTTCTCTTCCTCTCTTGAAAGAGGAAAGAGAACACTTAAGAATCTTTCACCAAACCGGAGAGAAGGACCTGGATTGGGTCAAAGAACACTATGCCCGAAACGGGTTTAAAGGAGTGACTGTGGCGCCTTATTTTCCTGACATGGCCAGTTATTTTCAAAAGTCTGATCTCATCGTCAGCCGCGCGGGAGCCTCGACCATTGCAGAGTTCATCGCCTCCCAAAAGGCCTCTCTCCTGGTTCCATTCTCCAAAGCCGCAGATAACCATCAGGTTCTCAATGCCAGAGAACTGGAAAAAATAAATGGAGCGGAGATTATACTCGAAGAGGAATTCACTCCGGAGCTGTTCACAAATAAGATCTTTCATTTCCTGCGGAACAAAGAAGATATTGACCGGATGGAAAAAAATATCGCTCAAATCAAAACAGAAAAAGTGACGGAAAAAATAACCAATCTCTGCTTTGAGCTCATGGAAACCAAACGGAAGGAATAGAAAGTGGGAAAACACGTCTACAGAAAAATCAATCACATTCACATGGTCGGCATCGGCGGCACAGGCATGAACGGTATCGCTGAAGTCCTCCTCAATATGGATTACAAAATCTCGGGAACAGATATCGCGAAGACCGAGGTGACTCAGCGGCTTGCAGACCTTGGAGCCGAAATTTCCATCGGCCATAAAGCGGATAAAGTCGAAGGAGCGGATGTGGTTGTCATATCCACAGCCATTAAAGAGGACAATGTCGAGGTTGAAGAAGCCCGGCGCCGTAAAATACCGGTTATTCCCCGGGCTGAGATGCTGGCTGAGCTGATGCGGATGAAATACGGAATCGCGGTGGCGGGCTCCCACGGCAAAACATCCACCACATCCATGATCGCTCAAGTGCTCGAATCGGCCGGCTTTGATCCCACGATCGTGGTCGGCGGCCGTTTGAATACTGTCGGTGCCCATGGGAAATTGGGTAAAGGCGATTTTATCGTGGCCGAAGCGGATGAAAGCGACCGCTCTTTCCTCTTCTTATCGCCTTTTATCGCCGTCCTCACCAACCTGGACAACGAGCATCTTGACCAGTATCAGACAGTGGATGAAATCAAAAAAACGTTTATCAATTTTGCGCTCAAAGTCCCGTTCTACTGCCCGGTGATCCTTTGCCTCGATGACCCCAACCTCCAGGCCTTGATCCCCTCTCTAGGCAGAAGAATCATCAGCTACGGATTCTCTGCACAGGCCGACATATTCGCCAGAGACATGCAGTTCGAGAAATTCTCGAGCACTTCGACTCTCTACTGGAAAGGAGAGAAATTCGGAAAACTCAGGCTTAACGTACCCGGTACTCATAATATCCACAACGGCATGGCCGCAGTGGCCACCGGGCTGGACCTCGATATTCCCCAGGATACAATCCTGCAAGCACTGGAAAGCTATTCCGGCTCTGGCCGCCGCTTTGAATTGAAGAAAGAAACCAACGATATCATGATCATCGAAGATTACGCCCATCATCCGACTGAAATTAAAGCCACTCTCGAGGCAACCAAGAGAGGCTGGAAACGCCGAACGGTCGCTGTCTTTCAGCCCCACCGCTACAGCCGTCTCTCTATTCTGATGAAAAGCTTCGCCACCTCCTTTAACCAAGCAGATGTTCTCATCATCGCAGAAATATATGCGGCCGGAGAAAGGCCAATTGCTGGAATTTCCGGACAAGTCCTCTATGAGGAGATCAAACAACTCGGGCACAAAAATGTGTATTTTGAACCTGACATGAAAAAAATCGCTCCTCTTCTCGGGAAGATCGCCCAACCTGAGGATATAATATTAATCATGGGAGCCGGAGACATTTACAAGACTATCCCCGATATCGTGAAAATACTGGAGTCCAAAGGATAAAGATGGCATATAACTTCAATCCGGCCATTCATAACAGATCACATCCCTACATCTCCGAACCGATGCAGTTCCAGCGCGGAAGAGGAAAAATCAAGAGGAAAAAAATCCAGAGGAAGCTCCGTTTGAGATTCGTGCATATCCTTTTAACCTTCCTTCTTCTTGGTGGGATATTCTACTCAGTGCAGCGCGCGTACATATTCCTGATTTCCTGGGATAAACTGGACATCCAAGAAGTGGAAATCGTAACCCGAACGCCTGAAATCGAAGAAGAAATTCATGAATTCCTGGAAGGGAAACATCTCGGCAGCATCCTTCTTCTGGACATCAGTCTCCTCCAGGAAAAGTTCACAGCACACAGATGGATTAAAGAGGTCCGTGTGAGGAAAATTCTTCCCTCCACTCTCAAAATCGAAATCAAAGAGAGGACTCCCGCCGCTCTGTTGAAACAAGACTATATCTATATGATAGACGAGGATGGAGTCTTTCTTGAGAAAATAGGGCAAGGAGAAAAAGTGAATCTTCCTCTCCTTATTGATTCGAATAAATTCCAAAGTGATTACGAGGAAAAATTAAATTTGGCTTGGGAATGTCTTCGGAGTTTGTCTGCATCAGAGAAAGAACAGCTTGAACTCCTTGACTTGACTGAATACGAAAACGTTGTTGTCCAGCTCAAGGGGAATCAGACGAAGCTCATCATGGGTAGTGACCGATTCCAGGAGAAAATCAGATTATACAACAGGTTTCAAGCGAAACTGGAAAAGTATGGGGCTCTTGAATACATCGACCTCCGCATTCATGACAGGCTGTACATCAAACCCAAGAACCACTTCTCTCAGAGTCATCCCATTCCCCAAGCCAGCAAGGAGGCTTTCTGATGCCTAAAAACAGCTATATAGTCGGATTGGATATCGGAACAAAAAAAGTAGCCGCCATTATCGGTGAAATCGGAGAGGACAACAAAATCGAGATCATAGGCGTGGGAGCAGCCGAGTCCCGAGGATTGAGAAAAGGAGTCGTAGTCAATCTCGAAGCCACGGTCAGCGCTATCAAAAAAGCACAGGAAGAGGCAGAACTCATGGCCGGGTATGAAATCGACCGAGCCTTCGTCGGAATATCCGGGGCTCATATAAAAAGTTTCAACAGCAGAGGAGTGATCGCCGTTTCCGGAAAAAACAGAGAAATCGCTCGAGAGGACATCAAACGCGTTATCGATCAATCCAAGGCTGTATCCATCCCTCCGGATAGAGAAATCATTCATATCATTCCTCAAGAATTCGTGGTCGATGACCAGGATGGGATCAAAGACCCGCTCGGCATGAGCGGAATAAAACTCGAAGTCAATGTGCATATCATCACAAGTGCCACTACCTCAGTCCAAAACCTGAGAACATGTGTCGGACGTGCGGGTATTGAAGTTGAGCAAATCGTCCTCAATCAGATAGCCGCCAGCGAAGCCACACTCACTCACGATGAAATGGAGCTCGGCGTGGGTATGATCGATTTAGGAGGCGGAACAACCGAAATTGCCATATTCGAGCGAGGAAGCTTATGGTACACCTCCATAATCCCCATCGGAGGAGACAACTTCACGAATGATATAGCTGTCGGCCTCAGGACTCCCATCCCAGAAGGGGAAAAAATCAAGAAAAAATTCGGCTGTGTATCCAGCACTCTGCTGGATGACCAGGAAACAATCGAGGTTCCATCCGTCGGGAGAGGAAAGAAATCCCGGATTCTCTCCAGACAGCTGCTGGCTGATATCATCCAGCCAAGAGCAGAAGAAATCTTCCGGTTAGTTGATAATGACGTTAAAAGGATGGGGTATGAAAAGTCTCTGAATTCCGGAATAGTCCTCACAGGCGGCACCGCACTCCTCGAAGGCTTGGAGGAAGTTGCGGAGGAAATCTTCGATCTGCCAGTGAGACGTGGTGATCCCAGTGGTGTAGGCGGGCTGGTTGACAGAGTCAACACTCCGGACTACGCCACTTCAGTCGGCCTTCTTCTTCATGGATTCAAGCAATGGAAAGAAAAAGGCCTATCCAAAGATAGAAAAGGAAGCCTTTGGGCCAAAATCAAAGAGTGGCTCAAGGAAGCATAGGAGGAAAAAATGACAGAAGAAATGAAAAACAAACTAAGATTTCATCTGGTCGAGGAACGCTTCGGCGCCAAAATCAAAGTCATTGGGATTGGCGGCGGAGGGGGGAACGCAATCAACAGGATGATCCAGACAGGAATCGAAGGAGTCGAGTTTATCTCTGTCAATACGGACCTTCAAGCTCTGAGCAGCAACAAAGCCAGGACAAAGATCCAGATCGGAGGGAAGCTGACCAAAGGTTTAGGCTCGGGAGGCCGTCCGGACGTCGGGAAAGAAGCCGCGATCGAGGATACCGAAAAATTAATCGAGATCCTCCAGGGTGCAGACATGGTCTTCCTGACCGCGGGCCTGGGAGGCGGAACAGGAACAGGATCAACTCCGATTCTGGCCAACCTTGCTTCAGAACTCGATATGCTGTGCATAGCGATAGTGACTCTTCCCTTTGAGTTTGAGGGAAAAGTCAGAGCCAAGCAAGCGCAGGAGGGTCTATCCCAGTTGAAAACGGCCGTGGATACGGTCATCGCCATCCCCAACGAGAGGCTGCTCCAAACTGTCAACCTGGACACCTCCATCCAGGATGCCTTCAAGATGGCTGATGACATACTCAGACAAGCCGCTCAAGGTGTTTCAGATTTGATTACTCGGCCCGGCCTGATCAATCTGGACTTTGCCGATGTCAAGTCCATCATGAAAGGAATGGGCATGGCTTTCATGGGCACAGGAATGGCATCAGGAGAGAACAGAGCTATCGATGCGGCACAAAAAGCCATATCCAGCCCTCTCTTGGTCGACACCTCGATCGAAGGCGCTCAAGGAGTCCTGATCAATATCACCGGCGGCAAAGACATCACTCTCCATGAGGTCACCAAAGCCTCTCAGCTCATTCACAGCGAGGCTCATCCTGAAGCCAACATCATTTTCGGAACCGTCATTGATGAAGGCCTGAAAGAAATGGTGAAAGTCACGGTCATTGCCACAGGCTTCGACTTATCCGCCCGGACCGAAGCGCAAGTTCCTGAAGATTTCTCTCCTATAAAACCACAAACGCCTCCTCCCTTCGAGGTTCAACGCGAGACACCCCCCTATCTCTTCGAGCCCAAGGGAAACCAGACTCCCTGGGACAGACCAGCCTGGGAAAAGAAATGGGAGCCGTATGAAACACCCTCTTTCATCAGGAAAAACAAAACCACTCCCTTGAGAAAGACTCCCGATGAAATCAGCTGACCTTGTTGTTCTGGGATGTGAACAGCTTATCACATGCGGAGGCCAGATACCGAAACGAAAGGGCTCTCTGCAGGATGTGGGAGTCATAGAAAACGGCTGCGTCGCTTCCCATCAAGGAAAAATTGTCTTCGTCGGAGATGAAAGGAAATTCAACGAAGAGGTCCGTTTAGAAGAAAACGGCGTCCGTGTAGACGGAAAAGGCCTGGTGGGACTTCCAGGATTTGTTGACTCTCACACACACCTTCCTTTTGCCGGAACCAGAGAGCAAGAGTTCGTTCTCCGTCTCAAAGGGTACACTTACCAGCAGTTGGCCGAAAAAGGGCTGGGGATTCAAACGACAGTCAAGGCCACGCGGCAGGCCTCCAAGGAAGAGCTTGTCTCTCTCTGCCTCTCCCGCCTCGACAGGATGCTTCTCCATGGATCCACCACTGTTGAAGGCAAGAGTGGCTACGGGCTGAACTTTGAGGATGAGGTCAAACAGCTCGAAGCGCTGCAAGAGGCCGATAATCTCCATCCGATCGATATCGTCGCCACTTTCATGGGCGCTCATGAAGTCCCTCAGGAATTTAAGTCTAAAAAAAGCGAATACATCGATCTTTTGATCAACCAAATCCTTCCGAAGATCAAGGAAAAGAACCTGGCAGAATTTTTCGACGTTTTCTGCGAGGAAGGCGTTTATTCGATAGAAGAGACCAGAAAACTGGTCAGAGCCGCCAAAGAAGCAGGCCTTAAAATCAGAATTCACGCTGACGAATTCTCCCCTCTTGGAGGCGCCCAGCTTGCCGCTGAGGAAGGAGCCGGTTCAGCTGACCATCTCATCAACATTACGGATGAAGGCATCCAGAAGCTCTCTAAAAGCCAGACTGTGGCCACACTGCTTCCTGCTGTTTCCTTCTTCCTCATGCTCGAGAAAAAGGCTCCCGTCCGGAAACTCATCGAGAGAGGGGCCATCGTCGCTCTGGCCACGGATTTTAATCCCGGGAGCTCGATGACCGAATCCATGCTTTTTGTGCTCCAACTGGCAGTCTTCACCATGAAGATGTCCATCGAAGAAGCCATTCATGCGGCTACAATAAACGCTGCCTATTCTCTTTCCAGACATGAGGATGTGGGGAGTCTCGAGGTTGATAAAAAAATGGACCTCGTTCTCTACGAAGCTCCAAATTATCCGTCGATCGTCTACCACCTGGGCATCAATCCCATCAAACACGTCATCAAAAACGGCAAACTGGCGGTCAAAAACGGAAAAATCCTCTTAGGAGAAACTAAATGAAGCTTTTCTCTCTCTGGGCTGGAATCCTGCTGTTAGTTCTTTTTTCCTCCTTCGGAAATGCCACAGAAGAAATGGCCGAAAAAACAGGAAAGAGCTGCGCCTTCTGCCATTTAGACCCTTCAGGCGGAGGGGAACTGACAGAAGCCGGAAATAGCTATCTCAAGAAACTTGCCGCCGTAAGCGATGAAGTCCAGGAAGAAGCTCGCCAGGCCGGAAGAAAAAAAACTTCAGATATTATCCGCCTCTTCGTCGGTTATCTCCATATTCTCACCGCCATATTCTGGTTCGGCACCATACTCTATGTCCATATAATCCTTAAACCTTCCTACGCAGCTCACGGCCCTCCCAAAGGAGAAGTCAGACTAGGCCTCATTTCTATAGTTATGATAGCCGTCACCGGAGCCATCCTTTCTGTCTATCGAATCACGTCATTATCCATCCTCTTCAAAACTCGCTTTGGAATATTATTTATCATCAAAGTCGCTCTTTTTCTCATTATGGCTGGCACAGCGATTTATGTCGTCCTTTTCATCGGACCAAAATTGAAAAAAAAGAAAGAAGCTAAACATCTCGAACCAAGAGGAGATATGACTATTGACGATTTGATTCTTTTTAGCGGAACCGAAGACCGAGCTGTTTATTTCGCTTATAAAGGAAAAATATACGACGCGAGCCAAAGCGAACACTGGAAGAAAGGCACTCATTTCAGTAAACACAGAGCAGGAACTGACCTGACGGATATGCTCAAACAAGCTCCCCACGGTGAGGAAAATGTCACTGCCATGTCCCAAATCGGGAAGTTAATTCCGACGCAAGCGGAAAAAAAGAGTCCCCGCCCCGAAAGAATCTTTTATTTTATGGCCTATATGAACCTGGTATTGGTTTTTCTGATCACGCTTATTCTCGCTCTCTGGCGCTGGTGGTAAAAAAAGAGGGCAGACTCACTAGTGTCCGGTTAAACACAAAATAAAAAATTTTTTGTTGATATTATTGAAGTTACAACAAAAAAAATTGGAATTTGCGTTCAAATCGATTACGGTGGAAATCTGCCGTAACTTTATGTATATATTGGAGTTAGAAGGATTTTGAAATTCAACAACCGGACAGCAGTGGGGCAGACTACTTTTTTTTTAGAGAAGAGGGACAGTCCCTATCTTCCTTAACAAAAGGACTGAAAGGGACAGTCCCTTAAAAAAGTAGCCTGTTGTACGCACTCAGTAATTTGGCAACGTTTTTGGACGTCATTGCGAGCGAAGCGTGGCAATCTCATAGAGAGAAATTATATTATTACAAGAATGAAGATATCCTTTTTATGAGATTGCCACGCTTCGCTCGCAATGAC
>CAZSGR010000009.1:31330-32950 GCA_964606185.1 uncultured Eubacteriales bacterium | reverse complement strand
GATTCAAACTGTCTGACGCTGGGGGGGAGAATCCTTCCTCTGGATGAGGCGCTCAATATTGTTCGTATCTGGCTTGACACAGAATTTGAAGGGGGGAGACATCAGGACCGGCTCCAGAAAATATTTGATTTAGAAGAGAAAAATTTTAAACCTTAACAGGAGGAGAAAGAAAAATGTCATCATTTTATGAAAAGATCCAATCTTTATCGAATAAAATACGAGAGAACAATGACTGGCGGCAGCGTGAATCGTTTAACCTCATCCCTTCTGAAACAACCCCTTCTCTCCTGGTGAAAATGTGTGAGATTTCCGATCCCTCCGGCCGCTATGCGGAACACAGGACCATGAAAGGCGAAGAAATCTATTTTTATCAAGGAACGGATTTCATTAGAGATGTTGAAGAGGAAGCCGGGGACGAACTCGGTCGATTTTTCGGCTGCTCAGAGATTGAACTCAGGACGATAAGCGGCCAAATGGCCAACGAAGTCGTCTTCAAGGGAATGGTGCGTTTTCTGAACCGCGATCGTCCTGAAGGGCAGCCGATGCGGAAGATGAGACTGGTCATGAACAATGCGTTGACCAAAGGAGGGCATCTCAGCTCTCAACCCATGGGAGCTCTGTTCAACTTTGTGGCCGAGGACCCAGAAACGGGAAAGGAAAATGTCGTCAATTTTCCTGTTTTGGATGAGAACCCATATAAAATCGACACGGGAAAACTGGGTGAACTCATCGAACAGCATAAACCTGAACTCGTGGTTTTTGGCAAGAGCATGTTCCTCTACCAGGAGCCGGTGAAGTTTGTATCGGACCTGGTCAAGGACTGGGAGGTGCGGCCGGTTATCATGTATGATATGGCACATGTTCTGGGGCTCTTCGGGGCGTTTCAGGCTCCCCTTCAGGAAGGAGCGGATGTCATAACCGGAAGCACGCATAAAACCTTTTTCGGCCCTCAGCGGGGAGTCATCGCAGGGAACTTCCCCAAAGGAAGCGCGCTCCGAAAACTCTGGCTGGATATCAAAGGCCGAGCCTTCCCCGGTTCGACGAGCAATCATCATTTGGGTACGCTTCTGGCTCTTTTAATGGCTGTTTATGAGATGAACGAGTTTAAGGAGGAATACCAAGACCAGGTCCGCAGCAATGCGAAAGCCTTTGCCCGGTCTCTGAAGGACAAGGGAATTCAGGTGGAAGGAGACGAAAAAGACGGGTTCACAGAGACTCATCAAGTCCTGATGCGGGTGAGAAAGTACGGGCTTGGACAGGAAATCGCCCGCCGCCTTGAAGAGAACAACATCGTCACGAATTATCAAGCTTTACCCGATGATGAAACATTCCTCGACTCGAGTGGAATCCGGATGGGTGTCCAGGAAATGACCCGCTTCGGGATGAAAGAGAAAGATTTCGACGTTCTTTCAGGATTGATCGCGGATGTGATCATGAGGAATAAAGATGTCAAAGAGGATGTGAAAGAATTCCGCAAGAATTTTCTCGAGATGAAGTTCTGTCTTCCTCCGAAGGAAGCCGTACCCCTCGCTTCGAAAATATTGAGTAGTGTGTTTGTCTACCCAGGTTTCGCAGACATGCTCAGGGAGAACCTGGAGAAAATTATATAAAGAAGAAGAG
>CAZSGR010000009.1:0-31230 GCA_964606185.1 uncultured Eubacteriales bacterium | reverse complement strand
GGTTTCGCAGACATGCTCAGGGAGAACCTGGAGAAAATTATATAAAGAAGAAGAGATCCGGATTGCATTGACGAGCAGGTCCTTTTTTGTCAGAATGATTCAAAAAAAAGCTCATGGCAAGGATAAGTGCTTGAATATAAAACAGAGTAGAGAGATAATATGGATCTGAGAGGATGGCCGCGTTCCTTTCAGATTTTTAACGCCATTTCCTTCTCGGGCCTGCGGAACTGCGCTCAGTCGTCCTCAACCACGCAGCTATATCTGTCCACTTTATTTACTCCCGCAACGACGAATCTCTCGTGCTTAAACAGTCCTCGGCCACGACTCCGTCGCGTCCCCTCGAAGGACAACTCGAAAAGGCTAAATCTGAAAAGTTGCTTCGTCCATCCCCTCAGATCAGTTGCCTGTTATTTATTCAGGTTATCATTTTTACAATGAACTTAAAAAGGAACATGAGATGAAAGTATTAGTGGTTGGTTCAGGCGGAAGGGAGAGTGCGTTGGCCTGGAAATTAGCCCGGAGCTCTCAGCTTGACAAACTCTTCTGTGCCCCGGGAAATCCAGGCACGATGGGGATCGCTGAGAATGTCCCCATCGGCGATACCGAAGTCAAAGAGCTTGTTGATTTTGCGGAGAGCAAGCAAATTGATTTGACCGTGGTGGGGCCTGAGCTTCCTCTAACCCTGGGGATAGTCGATGAGTTTGAGAAGAGGGGCTTGAGAATATTCGGCCCGGATCAAAAAACAGCCGAACTGGAAGGCAGTAAAGTGTTTGCCAAACAGTTTTTAGAACGTCACAACATACCGACTGCCCGAGCTAGAGTGGCGCATTCTCCGGAACAGGCCGTGGAGGTTCTCGACTCCCGTCAGTTCTCTTTCCCTTTAGTCATCAAGGCAGATGGGCTGGCTGCCGGAAAAGGAGCCATCATCTGCAAGGATCGTCAAGAAGCTGAAGCCGCGATCAGTCTGATTATGGTGGAGAAAAAATTTGGAGAGGCGGGAAGAAGAGTCCTTGTGGAGGAGTTTTTGAGGGGGAGAGAGACGTCATTCATCGTCCTCTCCGACGGAACAGATGTCCTTCCGCTTGTGACTACAATGGACCACAAGGCGGTCTACGAAGGAGACAAGGGTCCGAATACAGGGGGGATGGGAGCCATTTCTCCGTCTCCCTTCATCGATGAGGATTTCTTTTCAGAGATCATGGAGTCTATCGTCTTTCCCACAGTGACTCACATGCGTGAAGAGGGAAGAAAGTATAAGGGAGTTCTGTATGTGGGATTGATGCTCACAGAGGAAGGACCTCAAGTGCTCGAGTTTAACTGTCGGTTTGGAGACCCGGAGACACAGCCTCAGGTGTTGAGGATGGAGAGTGACTTTATTGATGTCCTTCTTTCCATCGTGGAAGAGAATGCGGGGAAGAAAAAGATAGAATGGAGCCCTAACGCGTCCGCTTGTGTGGTTTTGGCTTCAGGCGGGTATCCGCTGGATTACGAAAAGGGGAAGAAGATAGAGGGGCTCGCCGAGGCCTCGAGAGTACCTGGAATCACGATCTTCCACGCCGGAACAAAGTTCCAGGATGGAGGGTATTACACAAATGGAGGACGAGTAGTCGGGATTTGCGCTTCGGAGGAGAATCTCGACAAGACTTTAAAAAAAATATACAAGGCTATCTCTGGGATATCTTTTGAAGGAATGCATTTCCGGAAGGATATCGGCGCCGTTAAGGAGGAAGGAGGATGAAAGTTGCTGTTTTTATCGGAAGTGATTCGGATTTTGAAATGGCCAAGTATGCTTTAGATATACTCAAAGAATTCAAGGTTTCTCACAAACTTGAGGTCACATCCGCCCATCGGTCTCCCGAAAGGACGGTTAAGCTTATAAAATCCTGTGAGGAGGATGGTGCAGAGATATTTATCGCAGTGGCGGGCAAAGCGGCTCATTTGGCTGGAGTGGTGGCGGCCCATACAGTCCGTCCTGTTATCGGAGTTCCGGTCGAGAGTCCGGCTCTTAATGGCCTGGATGCTCTTCTCTCCACTGTCCAGATGCCGAAAGGGGTTCCGGTGGCGACAATGGGCCTGGGAAAATCCGGTGCGGCGAATGCTGCTCTCCTGGCCATACAGGTCTTGGGCCTGAAGGAGCCTTCCTTGCGTGAGAAGTTGAAGGAGTATCGAGAGAAAATGGCTTCTCGAGTCGAGATCCGATCAAAGGAGATCCAGAAAAAAATATGACATCATTTTCAATCCAGACTTTCGGCTGCCGCGTGAATCAAGCGGAAGCTTTCTGGTGGACAGATGCGCTTCAGAAGAAGGGATTAAAGTTTGAGAAAGATTCCCTGCGGGGCGATTTCGTCTTGGTCAACTCCTGCACCTTGACCAGTCGGGCAGACAGAGACACGAGAAGTTTCATAAGAAAGGTATCGCGTTTGAATCCAGCGGCAAAGCTGATTGTTACCGGATGTTATGCAGAGAGGGCTCCAGAGGAGCTTCAAAGAATGCCCCGGGTCTGGCGTGTTTTCAGCAACGCAGAAAAAAAGAATATCACTACAGAGATCCTGTCTCTAGCTTGCCCACAGAATGAAATATCTACCTTTGCTTTCCGTTCTCGAGCCCTGGTGAAAGTTCAGGATGGATGCGATTTCCGGTGCACTTTTTGTGTTATCCCCAGCGTGAGAGGAAAAAGCGTGAGCATCGGGAAAAGAGAAATAATTGCTCGGGTGAAAGAACTCAGTGCCCAAGGCTTCAAGGAGATTGTCCTGACCGGGATTCAGCTCAATTCCTACGGTCTGGACCTTAAACCCCGGAGCTCCCTCCTTGAGCTTCTCCGAGAAATCACAAAAATGGAGGGGGTTCCAAGAGTCAGGTTGAGTTCACTGGATCCCCGTTTTTTAAACCCTTCTCTGGTTGAACTGGTCACGAAAAGAGGGAAAATATGTCCCCATTTTCATCTTTCCCTCCAGAGCGGGTCGGATGAGATCCTGAGCCGCATGGGAAGAAGGATAAAAGTTGAGGCCTACAATGAGATCCTCTCGAGTCTGCGAGAGAAATCTCCGCGTGCATCGCTGGGAGCCGACATTATCGCCGGATTTCCCGGAGAGACCGAGGAAGAGTTCGAACATACCTGCGCGTTCTTAAGACAATCACCTCTGACCTATTTTCATGTTTTTTCCTATTCCGCTCGCCCTGGAACAGAGGCTGCTTCCTGGGAGCAGGTTAATGACAGGGTGAAAAAGGAGAGGGGGGCGATTCTGAGAAGCATATCCAGGGCAAAGAACGAAGATTTCCGCAGAATTTTTTTGGGCAAGGAATGTGAGGCTGTCATAGTCAAGAAAGGAGAAGCTCAGGACGAAGTTTTGACCTCTAATTATTTGAGAGTGTGTGTTCCTTCGTTACCTTATAGTGAAAAAGAAGAAGTGCAAGTGTTGATCACGCAGGTGGATGAGAGAGAGACAAGAGGCAGAGTCGTCAATCGGCCTCACTCCTGAGTCTTATGGTTCGTTCCCAATGATGCTTCCTGTTTTATTCTACGCGCGTCCGACTATCGATGTTCTTGAAGACCTGATCGGCAAGGTTCTTGTGCGGGTTTTAAAGGAGGGCGTGACATCAGGAATAATCGTGGAAGCCGAAGCGTACTGCGGTGAGGATGACCAGGCCTCCTTTGCGCACAGAGGGCGGACAAAAAGAAGTGAGAAGCTGTATGGTCCGCCGGCCAAGGCATTTGTCTATTTCACCTATGGAATGCATCATATGCTCAATGTAATAACAGAAAGCGAAGATTTCCCTGCAGCAGTCCTGATCCGGGCTCTTGAGCCTCTCGAGGGGATTTCGCTGATGAAGGCGAGGAGAAAAACCGGCAAGATTAGAAACCTGTGCTCAGGCCCGGCCAAGCTCTGCCAGGCGTTGAGTATTGGTCTTACTTTGAACGGCCTGTCGGTTTCTTCTCCAAAGTCGCCTCTTTTTATTAGAGAAGGATTAAGAGAAGAAAAAAGAGAAGGAGAGCTGCGCTGGAGGCCTCGGATTGGCATCAGGCAAGGACGGGAAAGGCTGTGGCGTGCGTATCTTAAAGACAGCCCTTTTGTTTCAGTTAAATAAAATATTTGGATAGCCGGCTGGATTAAGGATAAAATAGAGACTGTGAAAAATATTATTCTTCTTCCTCAGGAAGTGGCGCAGAAAATTGCTGCAGGCGAAGTGATTGAAAGACCGTTTTCTGCGGTTAAGGAGCTGGTAGAGAACTCCTTGGATGCCGGAGCTTCAGAGGTAAAGGCCGAACTAATTTCCGGAGGGGGGAAACTCATCAGGGTCACGGATAATGGGCATGGGATGTCCAGGGAGGATGCTCTCCTGTGTTTTGAAAGGCATTCAACCAGCAAGATTGAAAGGGTTGAAGATCTCAGCTGCATAGCCACTCTGGGATTTAGAGGAGAAGCGCTTCCCAGCATTTCTGCGGTTTCAAGGATCGTTTTAAAGACTTCGGATGGAAAAGGAGAAAAGGGAACTCTTATGGAAAGAGAAGGAGAGGAGGTTGTCCGAGTTTCAGATATTGGTTTTCCTGTGGGGACATCCGTTGAAGTTCGAGATTTATTCTTCAACCTGCCTGCACGAAAGAAATTTCTCCGTTCAGAAAGGTCTGAGCTGAACTTGATCGTCAGATACTTGACCTTTGTATCCCTCGCTAATCATAAGGTGAGATTTTCTTTGATCCACGGAAAGCGTCAGGTCTTTGATTATCCTCCTGTCAAGACTCTCAAGGAAAGAATTTTTCAGGTCTATGGAAAATCCCTAGTGGAACATCTCATGGAAGTCGACCATGAGGAGGAAGGAAGGCGTCTGGTGGGGTATGCGTCGATCCCTCCCTCAGGACGTCGAGACAGAACACACCAGCTCTTTTTTGTGAATACGCGGATGATCAAAGACCGGACTCTTCAGGCTGCTCTGAATCAAGCGTACAGAGGTTTCTTGGAGAAAGACCTGTACTCTGAAGCTTTCCTTTTTCTCTCCTGTCCTTATGATGATGTGGATGTCAATGTCCATCCTGCAAAGGCTGAAGTCAGGTTCAGGGATTCCCGTCCTTTTTTTCAACTCGTCCTCCACAGCATAGAAAAAGCCATGCTGAGAGAACAGGGAATAAAAGAAGTCTACCCCAGCCGGAAGGGAGAAAAACGCCGTCTGGAAATAAAAGAGGAGATGAGCGGGCGAAGTTTCCTGTCAGCGGATAGAGGGCAGGTGGACTGGGAAAGCTTGTTTCCTTCTCCGGAAAAAGATAAAAGGATTTTCCCGAGAGTTCTGGGGCAGTACCAGGATACTTACATTATTGCCTCCTCCGAAGACGGAATACTCATCATCGATCAACATAACGCGCATGAGAGGGTTCTTTTTGAGAAATATCAGGATATCGACAGGAAAAAGAAATGGCCTCAAAAGTTGGCTCTTTTTCCAATCCTCTTTGAACTTTCGCCTCCCCAGGTGTTAAGCCTGGAAGACAATCGAGGTTTATTAGAAGAGGCGGGCTTCCGGATAGAAGCCATGAGCGGGCGGAGTTTCTCTTTAAAAGAATTTCCCGACCTGTTCAAAGAGGATGAGGCCCGGGAAATATTTCTTTCTCTTCTTGAGGATTTGAGAGAGAACAAGGCCGAAGATCAAAAGAAGAGAATACTGGCCACTCTGGCGTGCAAAACGGCTGTTAAAGCCGGTCAACCCTTGTCCTTGGCAAAGATGAATTATCTCGTTGAGGAGCTCTTCAAGACTTCCAATTCGTCCCTCTGTCCTCACGGAAGACCAGTCATCGTGAAAATAGACAAAAAGGAAATAGAGAGAGGCCTTAAGAGGCAGAGAAATTGACAACCACTTTTTGTTTTGCTATAAAAACTAGGGACAGAAAAGGCAGAAAAAGAGGACAGACTACTTTTTTGGGGACTGTCCCTTTAAGTCCTTATAATAGAGAAGAGAGGGACTATCCCCTTTAATAAAGAAGTCGCCTTTCCCCTTTTTCTCATGTCTCTTTTGATGGTTGCGGGGAGTAGCGCAGCCTGGTTAGCGCGCCTGCCTTGGGAGCAGGAGGTCGTCGGTTCAAATCCGATCTCCCCGATTAGATGATAAAGAGAGCGTGGCATCATTCATGCTTACAGATTGAATCAACATAAATAGAGAAAGCGCGCCTGTAGCTCAGCGGATAGAGCAGCTGCCTTCTAAGCAGCGGGTCGGAGGTTCGAGTCCTTCCAGGCGCGCCAGGCTTTCCTTCCCTTCCAGCTGAGTTCAATGAAAGATTGAGGACAGTTGTTTATGCTCTATCATTGGGATCAGGCCTTGTCATGGTGGTTGCCCAGTGACTGTGATTAGGCCTTGAAACCTGAATTCCCGATAAGGCCTGATACCAATCTTTTAAGATCCCAGCCCTGAACGCGAGCTTTCTGAATTTATAGAGACAAATAATGTCAAATTTAATTGGAATGAGAGATCGGTTTTTATTAATGCCTTGAGTGTTCTTCAGCCCTCTTTATTTGTTTCGTTCTTTTTTCCTGGATTCACAGATTTAGTCCTTCAAGAGACAGGAGTTTACCATTCAATTTTACTGGGGTTGAATCGACTAAACTATGGAGATTCAGCCGCTACGGTTTTATCAGGGCTTTACTCCCACTCGGAAAGAAAATGAAAAAAAGAATCGAGACGGATTCACATTCTTCGGGGAAAAGACTCATGCCTTTAAAAGATACCTTATTCAAATTTCATCAGGTGAAAGGATAGTACTATGTTGCAGGATGTGTCTTGGCGTTTGTTCGTGCTATTCATGAGGTTCTTCAAATATCGTCCACCAGGGATAGCAAGGCGCGCCTTGAACAGGATGCTCAGAGTCGCGGCAGATTTTAGAGAGGAGGGATAAATGGATAGAAGATACTATATAAGAGGATATAAAGAAAAAGTCGGTTTCCCGATCTTGTTCGATGAATCGACTTATTCCTTCGAGGAAGCAAGAGTTAAAGCCAGAGAGTATTTCGATCAGATTGAGCCCCTCTGTAAAGTGATTATCTTTGAGCAGGAAAATGGGGAGGGAGAAAGAGCGGCTAGATTTATATACAGGAATGAATCGGGGAAGCCCCAGGAAATCGGTGATTGGTGGGAGAACTATTAAAGCCTTTCCGAAGTTGATTCAATCTTTCTGATATTTATGCCCATCCAGACTTCATTCGACTTTGGAGTGTTCAATCGTCACAGAGATTCCTTTCCCATTCCAGGCTTTGATCATTTGTTTATGTCTCGGCAGATCACTAAAAAGATGACGAGTGCCTGTCTGAAGACGCTCTGTTCATTAGCCGGATTGAGCGGTCCAGGGGTTATCCTCTGTTGCGGTGAACCGCATAGCCTTTATAGATGAGGAAAAGAATTCAAAATTCACCTTTAGAATCCTCCCTACGGATGATTGACACTCTGAGAATTCTCTGCAAATATATGGAGCTGTTACGGCAGCCGTGCAAATATCTTCTAATAGTAATGTTTTTGGAAGAAGAGAAAAATCCGGAACAGAGAGCGTTATAGATGTTTGGAAAGCTTGTAAAGACACAGATGATAAAAGTTGACAAATATTGTCAAATTGTTTATTTTATAACCACTCAATAAGGACCCAAAATGTCTTCAAACCTTGGTGAACTTCTTATCCGGGAAAAACTTATCACTTCAGAGCAGCTGAAGTCTGCTGCTGAGTATGAGAAGAAGAACAAAGTTTCTATCGGAAGCGCTCTCGTCGCTTTAGGTATCATTACTGAGGAGAATATGGCCCAGGCCCTAAGCCGACAGTTGGGTTACCCGTACATCGACCTAAGTCAGTTCGAAGTTTATCCGGATGTCATAGAGCTTATCCCTCCGGATATTGCCAAGAAACATATGATCATGCCCATCCATCGAATTCGGTCTTTTCTAACGATGGCCATGGTTGATCCCACAGACCTGGATGTGATTGAAAATGTCCGGTTTAGGACAAGTCTAAGTGTCCAGCCAGTCATTGCATCAGAGTCAGGGGTCTCGGAAGCCATAAGTAAATACTACGGCGCTTCCGATTCTATTCGTGTCAAAGAGATAATCGACGAGATCGAGTCGGCCGATGATGGATCGGTTAATGTTGTTGAGGAAGAAGAGGAGGAATATGACATCCAAGAATTGACACGCTCTACGGAAGAAGCTCCTGTTATCACGCTTGTGAACACCATATTCATGGATGCTATTAAGAAAGGAGCCAGTGACGTTCATTTCGAGCCTTATGAGCGGTCTTTCCGGGTCAGGTACCGCATAGACGGCGTCCTTCATGAAATGATGGATCTGGCTATGAAATTCAAGAATCCGGTCATATCCCGCGTAAAAATTCTCTCCAGCATGGATATTGCAGAGAAAAGATTGCCTCAGGACGGCCGTTTAAAAATGAGAGTGAAGTGGGGAGACGATAACCGAAAAGAAGTCGATATGAGAATTTCCTGTATACCCACGATATTTGGGGAGAAAATCGTATCCCGAATCCTCGACCGGGAAAACTTGCAATTGGATCTTACCAGACTCGGCTTTGAAAGGAAGTCTCTGAATCTTTTTGAGAATGCCATCGCCAGGCCTTTCGGGATTGTTCTTGTCACCGGACCAACTGGAAGCGGGAAGACAAACACACTCTATTCTGCGATCTCAACCTTAAACTCCCAGGAAAAGAACATCATGACAGCGGAAGACCCCGTTGAGTTTTACATGGCGGGCGTCAACCAGGTCAACATTAAAGAAGAAATTGGATTGAATTTCGCCGCTTCTCTGAGGTCATTCTTAAGGCAGGACCCTGATATCATGCTTATCGGTGAGATGAGGGATTACGAAACGGTCGACATTGCTGTTAAAGCCGCGCTGACCGGGCACCTGGTTTTCTCCACAGTTCATACCAATGATGCGGCAGGCACAATTACCAGGTTGATAAACATGAATGTCGAGCCCTTTTTAATCTCGGACTCTCTTGTACTCATTGTGGCGCAAAGGCTTGTGAGAAGGCTGTGCAAAAAATGTCGCGAGGAACACAAAATTACACCTGAAGCTCTTGTGGATATTGGTTATCCTCCTGAGGAGGCAGAGAAGGTCAAGCCCTATAAAGCGAAAGGCTGTTCGGTGTGCTCGGAAACTGGCTACAAGGGGAGAGTCGGGCTTTTTGAGGTCATGGAAGTGACGAATGACATAAAAAACCTCATTTTGGCCAAGGCCCAACCAAAAGACATCAAAGAAATCGGAATCAAGAACGGAATGATTTCGCTGCGTCAAAGTGGGCTGGCCAAAATAAAAGAGGGAGTCACTTCCATCGAAGAAGTCTTGAGAGAGACAGTCAGAGATATGGAGGCGAAGAGTGGCGATAACGATTCATGAACTTCTTAAAACAACCGTTGAAAGGAATGCCAGCGATTTACATATAACGACGCGAATTCCTCCTCGAATCAGGGTTCACGGCCGTCTGATTTCCCTCGATGTCCCTCCTCTGACTCCGTCCGAAAGCAAGGAATTGGTTTATAGTTTATTGACGGACAGGCAGAAAAAGACGTTTGAGGAGAAGTTCGAGCTGGATTTCTCTTTTGGCCTCAGGGATATTGGCCGTTTTCGGGGAAATGTTTTTATGCAGAGAGGAGCTGTTGCCGCGGCCTTCCGAAGATTCCTCAGCCAGAATTGGAGTTTTGCTCAACTGGGACTTCCTCAGAGAATCGCCCAGCTCTGTTCGGTGCCACGTGGATTAGTCTTGGTGACCGGACCGACAGGATGCGGGAAATCGACCACCCTGGCTTGTATGATTAACTACATTAATGAGCAGAGAGATGTTCATATCGTCACTATAGAAGACCCGATCGAATATTATTTCGATCCCAAAAAAGCCATAATCAACCAGAGGGAGCTCCACGTGGATACCCTGTCATACCCCAACGCTCTTCGTTCCGTTCTCAGAGAAGACCCTGACGTTGTCCTTGTTGGAGAGATGAGAGACCTGCAAACAGTGGAAGCCACTCTACATGTGGCTGAGACGGGGCATCTCACATTCTCCACCCTTCATACGAATTCAGCTTCAGAAACGGTGTCGAGGATCGTCGACATTTTTCCCGCACAGTATCAAGACCAGGTGAGAATCACGCTCTCCATGAGTCTGGAGGCTGTGGTCACTCAGGCCCTTTTGCCTCGAGCCGACGGTAAGGGGCGAGTTTTGGCCATGGAATTGCTTATTCCGAACGCGGCGATCCGGAACCTTATCAGAGAAAATAAGCTCCATCAGATATACTCCGCCATGCAGATGGGCCAGGAAAAGCATGGGATGCAGACCTTTAACCAGTCTTTGGCTTCCCTCTATTTCAGAGGATTAATTACCCTTGAGACTGCGATGAAAATTTCTTATAAGCCGGATGAGTTGACTGAGCTAATTCAAAGAAAAGAAGGGGACAAAGTCGTCCCTCCTGACTACTCTCCGGATTCAGTGAGAAAATTATAAGGGGGAGATATGGCTATCTTTGTATGGAAAGGAAGAAATCGGTTAGGAGATATCGTTGAGGGAGAACGCGTAGCTAAATCCGCGGCGGACCTGACAAGAATTCTTCAAAGAGAACAAATCACTGTCGTTAATGTCAAAAAGAAACCGACAGAATTAAAAATACCTTTTTTAAAAAAAGAGAAAATTCCCCTCAAAGAATTGACTGTCTATAGCCGGCAGCTTTCGGTTTTAATAGACGCAGACCTTCCCTTGATTCAAGGCTTGGGCATGCTGGCCCAGCAAACAAAGAACAAATATTTCAAGACTGTTATTACTCAGGTGAGGAGGGATGTTGAAGCCGGAGCCACTCTGAATCAAGCTAAAAAGAAATTCCCCAAGGTCTTTGACGATCTTTACTGCAACCTTGTCGCTTCAGGGGAGCAGAGCGGTTCGCTTGACATCATGCTCCGTCGTCTGGCTGAATACCAGGAGAGAATTGTCAAGTTGAAGGCTCAGGTTAAACAGGCTATGACCTATCCCATTGCCATTTTTATTTTTTCTATAATCGTAACGATTTTCATGTTGTGGAAAGTCGTTCCGATTTTTTCTGGGATTTTTGCAGAGCTCGGAGCAGATATGCCGATGCTCTCCAAGATCATGCTGGCGGCGAGCAACTTTGTCCAAAGTTATATATTTTACATGATTATCGGATTCATAGGCTTCGTTTTTTTGTTCAGGTACTTTAAGAGTACGCCTCCGGGAAGACGGGCCGTCGATATCGCAAAGCTGAAAATGCCTCTCTTCGGAGGTTTGATCGAGAAGGTCGCACTATCTCGGGTAACGCGGACTTTGAGCACTCTTCTTTCTGGAGGCGTGCCCATGATGGAGAGCCTTAAGATTACCTCCTCCACTGCCGGAAATGTTCTCCTGGAAAGCCGCATTATGGCATCTCGCACGCAGGTCTCTGAAGGAACAAACCTTACGGATGCCTTCAGGGATGCAGGTCAGTTGCCTTTGATGCTCACCCAAATGGTGGGTGTGGGGGAGGCTACAGGAACTCTAGATGCAATGTTATCGAAGTTAGCCGATTTTTATGATGACGAAGTCGAAGCCTCGGTCGGAGGACTTCTTTCGATATTGGAGCCGATTCTTCTCATTTTCGTCGGAAGCTTGATCGGAACCATCGTCATTTCCATGTATCTTCCGGTCTTCAGCTTGATCTCACAGTTTGGATGAGCACAGAAAAAAAAGATATTTTCCGGCTCATACTTCTGCGTCTGGTCATTGTCACTTCTCTAGTTGTATCAGCGGTTATCATTCAGTACAGCACTTCGGTTTTCCTCCCACTCAGCCCTTTTTATTATGTGGTTATCTCCTTTTATCTCCTTTCTTTTATCTATCTTGTTCTGCACATCTGGGGAAAATACCTGCCTCTTCAGGCATCTATTCAGATTTTCTTTGACCTTCTTTTGATTACAGCTCTTGTCTACATTTCTGGTGGTGTCCAGGGATCTTTTTACTTCCTTTACATTTTTGTTATCATCGCGGCAAGCCACGTTATCTCCAAGCGCGCGGCTTTTTTTACGGCCGCTCTCTCCGCCATTTTCTACGGTTTTCTGGTAGATGGGATGTATTTTGGGCTCATTCCCTATTATGCCCAAGAAGAGACCATAGAGATATCCCTGGGTCTTGTGAATTATAATATTTTTATGGCTTCGGGGGCTTTCTTCCTGGTGGCATTTTTCATGAATTTCCTGACTGATAGCCTGCGCAAGACAAGGGACCAGCTGATGATGGCGCAAAAAGAGCTCGAGATTAAAAACAGACTCGCTGTCGCAGGAGAAGTCTCTGCCCAGCTTGCCCATGAAGTCAGGAATCCGCTTGCTGCCATATCCGGTTCGGTTCAGGTCTTGAAGGATGAATTGGGATTAAAGGAAGAACAGAGGGAACTGATGGATATTATCGTATCAGAATCGAGGAGAGTCTCCCATTCAATCGACCAGTTCCTGAATCTGGTTTCCCCGGGTCAGAGAACGTTTTCCTCAATCAACCTGACGGAGATCTTCAAAGAAACTCTAACACTCCTTCAGAGCAGCGGTGAAATGGACGGGAATGTGCAGATCAAAGGAAATTACAGCTCAAGAAGTATTCAATATTTTGGAAACAATAATCAGTTCAAGCAGCTTTTCTGGAATATCTTGAGAAATGCTCTTAAAGCCATGCCTAAAGGAGGGGCCCTGACTGTTGATTTTGAAAAAATAAAAAAAGACAGAATTGAATTAAGATTTGCTGATACTGGAATTGGGATGTCCGAGGATAAGAGAGAAAGAATTTTTGAGCCTTTTTATTCGGGGTTCGAGAATGGTCAAGGGCTTGGGATGGCAGTCGTGCGCAAGGTTGTGGACGATTATAAGGGGAAAATTAGAGTTGCCTCTGAACCTGACAAAGGGACAGAGATAATCATAATCCTACCTTTAAGAAAAGCCTGAGAAAACTGGCTTTGATTTAAAGAAAGAGGAGAGAAAAACGGATAAAATACTCATTGTCGACGATGAGAAGAGCCTCCTTGATCTTCTCACAGTTGTGTTCAAGAAGGAGGGGTACAAGGTTGAAACCTCCCACTCTGCGCCCAAGGCACTCGAGCTGATAGAGAAAAATGATTTCAGCCTCATCATCTCTGACATCAAGCTTCCCCAGCAGAGCGGATTGGATATCCTCAAACGAGTCAGGGAAACAAAGCCATTCATTCCTGTGGTTATGATAACGGCGTACGGAACCATCAAGCAGGCAGTCGAGGCGCTGAAAGAGGGGGCGATAGACTACGTGGTCAAACCTTTCGATGTGGAAGAGTTGAAAATTATCGTTTCTCAAGGGCTGGAAAGGGGAAGGTTGGAACAGGAGAATATCCTCCTGAAAAAGCAGCTCAGAGAGAAATACAGTTTCGAGAATATCGTGGGCAAAAGCAAGAGGATGAAGGATGTTTACAGCCTGATAGAGAAGATCGCGGCCACGGATTCCATTGTTCTTATCAAGGGGGAAAGCGGGACCGGAAAAGAATTGGCGGCCAGAGCTGTTCATCTTCTCAGTCATCGCCGGGAGAAGCCGTTTGTTTCCATAAACTGTGGAGCGGTGCCGGAGAACCTCCTGGAGAGCGAGCTTTTCGGCCACATGAGGGGATCGTTCACGGGTGCTGTTGTGAATAAAAAAGGGCTGTTTGAAGTGGCCGAAGAGGGTGTGCTGTTTTTGGATGAAGTCGGGGAAATGTCTTCCCTGACTCAGGTCAAGCTCCTCAGGGCACTCCAGGATAGGAAGATCAGAAGAGTCGGAGGGACAGAAGAGATTCCTGTGGATGTCCGCATTATTGCTGCCACAAACCAGAATTTGACGAAAAAGATCGAAGAAAAAAAATTCAGGAAAGACCTCTTTTACAGGCTGAATGTCCTTTCTTTGGAGATGCCTCCCCTGCGAAAAAGAAAAGAAGACTTTCCTCTGCTCGTTTCTCATTTCATTAAAAAATACTGTCAGGAAATGGGACGAAAGACAAAAAGGATCGCTCCAGAGGTGATGAACGTCTTAGAGTCTTATCCCTGGCCGGGGAATGTCAGAGAGCTAGAGAATGTGATCGAGAGAATAGTTGCCATCGAGGAGCGGGGGATCATCACAAAGGAATGCCTTCCTGAAGAGCTGCTGGCTCCTCATAAAAAGCCTGATACCAGCTATCTTTTCGAGCCGGGCTTTAGGCTCAACTCACACCTGGATGACATCGCAAAAAATTACATCAAGCAGGCGCGTCAGGCTGCTGGAGGGAAACTCAGAGAGACAGCCTCTCTCCTCGGGATCAGCTACCGCACGTTGAGGTATCTTATCGATAAATACGGCTTAAAGTCTAACACTTGAAAAGCCAGGGGAAGAATAAGGGGAATGGGGCCATTTTTGAGAAAATGACAAATTTTGTTAAGATAAGCCAAATTTTGTCATTTCTCCAGCTAAAAATCCACTGAATATTTTATATATTGTTTAATATCAACAACTTAATATTTATCAGCTTGGCACGAATATTGCTACTATATAGACGTCGACTGAGATTTCAAGGCGAGACCTTGCGAATCGCCTTAGAGTCGAAAAAAATAAAAGGAGGTTTTAGATGTTTAAAAAATTAAGAGGTTTTACACTGATCGAGTTGCTCATCGTTGTTGCCATTATCGGAATTCTCGCCGCACTTCTTATTCCGAATGCGATTACAGCCATCCAGAAAGCCAAGCAGAAAACGACCATGAAGGATATCGCCACGATCTCTACAGCCCTTGCGGATTATATTACTGACAATGGGACGACCCCGGTTCAGAACGGACAATACACGGCAGCTTCGGCCTTCTATACCGGCCTTTCCCCGTTCTATGTCAAAGTTCTCCCGATCAACGATCAGTGGGGTAATGACTACAACGCCTATTGTGGAAGTGATGTGGTTGGACAGTACGGAATCGCTGCTGCGGGTGGCGATGATTTTCTCGTGGCTTCCTGGGGACGTGATAAGTTGATTGAAGGCTTTACTTTCGATTTGTCAAATCCCGAAGCGGGAATGTTCATTGTCAATCAAATGATCCATTTCAACAGAGACTTGGTCATGTGGAATGGCTCCTGGATTCGAGCGCCCAGGACGGCTGCAACTGGCTCATAATTTTATTTAAGATTCTGCTGAATAGCCATAATTAATTTGAGAAAGGGCGATGCAGAAGAAACTGCATCGCCCTTTTTTTTTGTCAGTTTTTAGTTTATGGTATATAATCCTAAGGCAAAGTCCGGAGAGGAGACATAAAATGGTGAAAGGGAAAAGGGGATTCACGCTGATTGAATTGCTCATCGTCGTCGCCATTATCGGGATTCTTGCGGCGATAATCATTCCTAACTCCTTAGCCGCCATACAAAAGACGAATCAGAAACAGACTATGAAAGACATTGTGAGCTTAGCCACCGCCTGTGCGAGTTATATTACCGAAGCTGGATACGCTCCTGATTATGGAAATCAATCCGGACCTCTCCAGCCTGGCTCCAGTTTCTTGTCGGCCATTTCCCCGCTCTTTATAAAGGTCTGTCCCGTTACCGATAGTTGGGGCCATCCTTTCCAGGTTTATATAGGGACAGCAGTATCCAATGCCTACGGTATCCCGGCCGCTGGCCTTGGAGATGATGACTTTTTGATTTTTTCCCTGGGTCGGGACGGTGCAGTGGGAGGAACTGTGACTTATACTTATCAGGCTGCAGACCCTACAGCGGGTCTATACAAAGTGAATTCCATGGACGATTTCACGAATGATCTGGTCAACATGAATGGTGCCTGGCTTCATGCTCCGCGCGTCTCTTATACAGGGTCATAGCCATCTTGATTCATCCGGCTCATCCAGTTTAAGGAGTGGGACAGGAGAGAGCGTTCCTATTTTTTCTGCTCCCTGTACAATCATTCGATCGTTCCTCTAACAGAAAATCCATCAAGAGGTTATTCCTGTTACCGGGCCGGAGGCCATTCATTCCTTTTCCAAAAAAATATGTGGTATAATCTCTGCATCGAATCATGCGCACCATTGTCCTTTGCATCGTTTACGGAATTATCACGATTCTTTTCATCCCTGTCATCATTCTCTGCTTCCTCATAAGGTGGCCTCATCCCATCATTTTGATCGGGAAGGGAGCGATACGCCTCGGGCAGAAAATCCTGGGGATGCGTCTTGAAGTTTCCGGGCTCGAAAGGATAGAAAAAAAAACTTCTTATGTTTTCATGTGCAACCACCTGAGCGCGGTTGACGGACCTCTGCTTTTCATGCTCATTCCTCAATCGATAAGAGTCATCCTGAAAAAAGAGGCCTTTCGGATTCCGGTCATCGGCCTGGCTATGAGGCTTGTGGGTTTTATCCCAGTCGACAGGAAAGGATTGAGGGGAGGAAAGAAAAGTATTGACCGAGCCACCCGCATGATCAAGGAGAAGGGCTATTCCTTTCTGATATTTCCCGAAGGAACCAGGAGCCAGGATGGAAAACTGCAGCTTTTCAAGCGAGGAGGGTTCTTCCTTGCATTGAACAGCCAGGTTCCTGTGGCTCCGGTGAGCATTCAAGGGACTTTCGAACTCATGCCAAAAAAATCCTTCTTCATTAAAAAAGGAAATGTGAGAGTTGCTTTTCATCCGGTTGTTCCAGTCCAAGAGTTTAACCGCGACACCCTTCCGCGTTTAATGGACAGAGTGAGAGATGCTGTAAAGTCTGGCCTGGATGATTGAAAAGCTAACCATCCCTTAAAAAGGAGGGAATATGAATTACCGAGATGCCATCAAGGAATGGATGCAGATTGCAGAGAATTTTTTTGACGCTCGAGAGAGTATCTATAAAAAAGCCATAAACCTTACAATCGATAGTCTTAAAGAAGGTCATAAGATACTGGTGTTTGGAAACGGCGGGAGCGCAGCCCAGGCGCAGCATTTTGCGGCTGAACTCGTGAATAAATTCTTAGAAGTGAGGCTTCCGATTCAAGCCATATCCTTAACCACAGACACGTCTGTCCTGACTTCCATCGCCAATGACACATCTTTCGATAACGTGTTCAGCCGCCAGATAGATGCTTTCGGAGAGAAAGGAGACATTGCCCTCGGGCTTTCTACGAGTGGGAATTCTCCCAATGTTATCGAGGCCATGAAGGCGGCTAAAGCGAAAGGGCTGGTCACGATTGCCCTGACAGGCAAAGAAGGAGGCAATCTGCATTCTCTCGTTGATTATCTTATTGATGTCCCCTCTGAGGAAACACCCAGGATTCAAGAAGTCCATATTCTTCTTCTCCATCTTCTGGCCCAGGAGATAGAGGATAAATTAGGGTAAAGCTTCCTTATCTTTTTAAAGATTGAGTTTTTCTTTAAAGTGGGCGATGGTTTTTTCAAGCCCCTCTTCGAGCTCAACTCGAGGCTCCCATCCGAGTTTTTCTTTGGCCAGAGATATATCCGGGCACCTCCGAAGGGGATCATCCGCGGGTAAAGATTTATGAATGATTTTTGAAGGGCTTTGTGTGAGTTTGATTATTTTTTCTGCAACTTCAAGGACTGGAACCTCTTCAGGCTTTCCCAGATTCACAGGCCCTGTGAAGTCATCCATTTCCATCAGGGCGCTCAGAGCTTGAATAAGGTCTGACACATAGCAAAAAGAGCGGGTTTGGCTCCCATCTCCATAAACCGTCAGTGACTCTCCTTTGAGCGCCTGGACGATGAAGTTGCTGATCGCCCTCCCGTCATTCACGGCCATTCGGGGACCGTAGGTGTTGAAAATCCTGGCAATTTGGATATCGACTTTGTTCTGACGGTGATAATCCATCATGAGCGTTTCGGCGACTCTTTTGCCTTCGTCATAGCAGCTTCGGTAGCCGATGGGATTGACATTTCCCCAATAGCTTTCCGGTTGGGGATGGACCTTGGCATCGCCGTATATTTCAGAGGATGAGGCGAGAAGAATGCGGGCTTTGACTCTCTTTGCCAGGCCCAGCATGTTGATAGTGCCCATGACGTTGGTTTTCACTGTTTTTATAGCATTAATCTGGTAATGGATCGGAGAGGCAGGACAGGCAAGATGATAGATTTTATCCACTTCCAGGAAAAGCGGATGGATGATATCATGCCGGACCAATTCAAAGTAAGGATGGGAAAAGAGATGGCGGATGTTGTCTTTGGAACCGGAGAAAAAATTGTCGACACAGACCACATCCGCGTTTTGCTCCAGAAGAGAATCGCAGAGATGGCTCCCTAGAAATCCGGCTCCTCCTGTGATCAGGATACGGTTCATTTTTTTTCCTTCTTCTATCTATATGCCATGAAAAGAAGACTTTTTTTCTTGAGAACATCTTTCTGCACCTGGATGAGCTCTTTGATCCCCTTATTGGCCAGACTCATTAGAGTGCTCAGATCTTTTTTCGGGAAGGGTTTTTTTTCGGCAGTGGCCTGGATTTCCACGAGCTGACCCTTTTCTGTTTCGATAACATTCATGTCAATTTCAGCTTTTGAATCCTCTTCGTAATCTAGGTCAAGGAGAGCTTCTCCATCGACTAAGCCTACGCTCACACCGCTAACAAGGTGCTTTAGGGGCATTTCGTCAATGACCTCTTCATCCACCATCTTTTTCAAGGCCAGAGCTAAGGCCACACAGGCGGCCGTAACCGAGGCTGTCCTTGTCCCTCCATCTGCCTGGATGACATCACAGTCCAGGATGATCGTCCTTTCCCCGAGGATGCCGAGTTCTGTAACGGCCCGGAGGGAGCGGCCTATCAGGCGCTGGATTTCCTGGGTTCGGCCGGAAATCCGCGTCTGCACTCTCTCTCTAATAGTTCTTTTTTCAGTTGAGCGCGGCAGCAGAGAATACTCGGCAGTGATCCAGCCAGTTCCGCTGTTTCTCAAAAAAGGAGGTACCCTTTCATCGATGGACGCGGCGGCGATGATTTTGGTTTTTCCGAGTTCTATGAGGGCTGAGCCATCAGCGAAGTCCAGATAATCCGGTTTGATCTTGACGGGCCTCAAGGCATCGATAGGGCGTTTATTGGCTCTCATCATCTCGTCTCTTTGAGAATTCTGACTTCTCCTTGACAGAGATTTTCAAATATTTTTTCCACATCTTCTTTGCTTGATCCTGACAAAGAAGCAAATGAAAGGAGAAGAAATCCTGTCACCAAGACGATTGTCGTTTCACTTCTCATTCTTCCCTCCCTTGGTCTTTAATAATTCACCCGTTTCGGATCTGTCCTCCCTATCCTAATCTGGCCTTGTTTTCCACCTGTTGTGGAGCCAGAACCAGTGTGCGGGATTTTTCCGTATTTGAGCTTCTATAATATTAGTGCATATCTGAGTGATTTTCAACACTTGTTGATTGTAGTTTCCTTCGAGCTCGATCTTCAGAGGTTCAAGGATTTGGAGGTGGTAGCTATGGGATGGAGTTGGGGAGCAGAAGACAGGAACAATTGGCGATTTTGTCTTGAGGAAGAATGCAGCAAGGCTTGGCGTCGTGGCGGCCTTGCGGCCAAAAAAATCGACAAAGATAGCTTGATGTTTTTGAACATTCTGGTCGATCAAGAAGGCAACCATTTCTTTGGCTCGGAGTGACTGCAGAATTGGCTTTGTGGCTTGGTGTTTATAGATAACCTTTGCTCCTTGGTTTATCCTTAGTTTGAGAAGTTCTCTCTCCAGGAGTTCATTGTCAAGGGCTCTGGCTATCACGTTCAATTTTCCCAGTTTGGACACGAAAAAACGAGCGATTTCCCAGCTTCCATAATGAGCCGTGAAGAGTATTGCACCCTTTTCCTCTTGGAGTGCTGAGAGCAGATTTTTCTCGCCTTCGACCTGTATGAGCGCGGTCTTGCTCTTTTCTGCAAGGCTGGAGAATTTGATGATATCCACCAGGGATGAACCGAAATGCATGAATGTCCGGCGAGCCATTCGTTTGAGTCCGGAAGATGTCAGTTCTTTCCTGAAGGCCATTTCCAGGTTTGAGAGAGCCAACTGACGATGTTTTGCATCCAGGTAGTAGAAAAACAAGCCCGTAGTCTTTCCCCAGATAAGGCAGAGTCTCCTGGGAAGAATGAGAATGAGGGATTTGAACACCTGAAAAATAAAAAGTTCCAGATAGTCTTTGAATCTCACCATTGTCAATGATTAAATCATCTTTTTAAGAGAAGATGATAACATGGAATAGAATTCATCATCCAGTCTGAGGTCGATCTTTAGATAATATACCGGAATGCCTTGAAGAGCATCCGATTGAGCTATTTTAACCGTATCTTTTTCTGTGGTGATGAGCGCGTCAGCATTGAGTTTTTTGAATTTTTTAGAGATTTTTTCCAAGGAGTGGAGAGGGTAGGAATAGTGATCGGAGAATGTCAGGACGTCCACCGGGCTTATGGCTTCTTTTTGAAGGAAGGCTAAAAACCTTCCCGGACGGGCTATCCCGCAGAAAGCAATAATTTTTTTCCCTTGAAATTCCTCACCAGACTCCCCTTCTTTTTTCCCTGCCTTGAAAAAGCCTTTACTTTCGACCGAATATTCAAAAATGGCTGATTGAGGGAATGATTTCTTTAAACTCTCCTTTTCTTCGGAGGGGAGACCTCTTTCGAGAAGGAGAATTCCGGCTCTTCCCAGGGAAGAGACGGGTTCGCGAAGCGAGACTTTTTCTCTCGAGTCATACAGGACAATGTCTACGTCCCTGTGAAGGCGGCTGTGCTGAAAGCCGTCATCCAATACGGCAAGTTCGAATCCGGAAGCTTTAGCGCTCTGGCAGGAAAGCAAGCGGTTTTTCCCGACGAATACTCCGGCCTGGGGAATTTTCGAGGCAACCATGAACGCCTCATCCCCAGAGTCCTGCCAGGTGCCGAGAACGCTTTTTCCCTCAGATAGAATTCCTCCGCTCTTTTCCCATCTTCCTCTATACCCTCGAGTGATCAAGGCGGGTTTGTATCCTTTATTGATGAGGAAAGTCAACAAATGGGCGACGAGGGGAGTTTTTCCCGAACCGCCGAATGTAATGTTGCCCACACTAATAACCGGCAAAGAAGCTCTTTTCGGCTTGAATACCTGCAGTTTGTACAGCCAGTTTTTAAACCTGCACCCTGAGCGGTGAAGAAGGGAAAAAACGAGAAGAAAAGGTTTCATCTTCTGGGGAATATACACTATTCGATTTTCTCTTTCAAGATGCTCCGGCTTATGGATTCTAAAAACACGCTCTCAGTGACCTATTGTGTCTCCTGTTATTATTGATTTGGAGATATTTCATTTTCGAAATGAGGAGATAGAGTTGAGGGGCCAGAAGAAGTGTAATCGTTTCCTATGTTTTGAGTCGGCTAAAAAGAAGCCTGCCCGCAAGTGGGATGAAGTGAGCATAAGTACAGAATTTCTTTGACATTAACTTTTATCTTATGGTAACTATAGCGGCAGATTTCAAAATCCCAGTGATCACATTTAATGAACTTTTATCCATAAAATAAAAAAATAAAGGAGGACTAATTATGAAAAGGAGATCACCATTCTCACGTATTGTTTTAATTGTGTGTGTGTGTTTAATCTTCAGTCTTTTTATTGGGGCCAAAAAAGTGAAGAAGAAGCCTGAGCCAGTGATTCCGGAGTCTATCCTGGACGGACTCGAATGGAGAAACATCGGCCCGTGCAACATGGGCGGCCGGATCGATGATTTCGCTGTCGTGGAAAGCAATCCCAAGATTATTTATGCGGGGATGGCGTCGGGAGGCATATGGAAAACCACAAACAATGGTGTGACCTGGGAACCCATGTTTGATGACCAGGTCACAAGCACCATTGGAGATGTGACCGTTTCTCCTTCGAACCCGGATATCGTCTGGATAGGAACAGGAGAGCCGAACAACCGTCAGAGCTCTTCCTGGGGCAATGGTGTGTACAAGTCCATGGATGGGGGGAAGACGTGGAAGAACATGGGGCTTCAGGACACGCATCACATCGGACGGATCGCCATCCATCCGCGGAATCCTGACATCGTTTATGTGGCGGCTCTGGGTCATCTCTGGGGACCGAACAAGGAAAGAGGACTTTTTAAAACCTCTGACGGGGGGAAGACCTGGACCAACGCTAAGTATATCGATGAGAACACAGGCTTTGTGGATGTGGCCATAGACCTCGAGAATCCAAACACTCTGTATGCGGCCGCTTACCAGAGGCGTCGGCGTGGATGGGGCTTTAACGGAGGAGGGCCGGGAAGCGGCCTCTACAAGACGACAGACGGTGGAGAGACATGGATTCAACTGACGAACGGACTGCCTCAGGGCAACACAGGCCGCATCGGAGTCGATGTTTTTCGCAGCAATCCCAATATCGTTTATGCTCTGGTCGAACATAAACTAGGAGGTACTTTCCGTTCTGAAGATAAAGGATTAACTTGGAAAAAAATGTCGAGTACCAATCCCCGGCCCATGTACTACAGCAAGATCCGCATCGACCCCAACAATGACCAGAGGATATGGGTTCTCGGGGCCTCCATGTATGTCTCCGAAGATGGAGGAAAGACCTTCAGCACGAATTATGTCAGGGGAATCCACGGCGACCATCATGCCATGTGGATCAATCCTCTGGATTCCAACCATGTTGTCCTCGGTTCAGACGGCGGGATCTATTTTTCTTATGACCGCGGCAAGACCTGGGATTTTGTCAACATCATGCCTCTCGGACAGTTCTATGAAGTCGGTTTTGATATGCGCAAACCCTATTATGTCTACGGAGGCTTACAGGATAACGGAAGCTGGGGAGGGCCAAGCGCGACTCTGACCAGGCTGGGTGTAACCAATGAAGATTGGTTTAGAATCGGAGGCGGAGACGGATTTTTCACTCAGGTTGACCCGACTGACTATACCACCATCTACGCCGAGTCTCAGAACGGGAACCTCTTTAGGTTTGATTTAAAGTCCGGAGAGAGAAAATCCATCAGGCCAATGCCAGCGGATGAGACGGAGACCTACAGGTTCAACTGGAATTCGCCGGTTTTAATATCTCCGCATGATCATAAGACAATATATTATGGAGGAAACAAGCTCTTTAAATCGAAAGACCGCGGAGATACATGGGAAGCTTCGATCGACCTGACAACTCAGCAGGATAGAGAAAAGCTCCCGCTCATGGGCGTTCTTCCTGATGAAAGCACCCTATCTCGTCATGACGGCATCTCGTACTTTGGAGACATCACCACCATTTCCGAATCCCCGATCAAGGAAGGCCTCCTGTATGTAGGGACGGATGGCGGTAATATTCAGGTCTCGCGCAACGGTGGAATGACGTGGAAGAATGTCATAAGCAAGGTTCCAGGCGTGCCGAAATACACCTATGTCACCCGCGTCGTGGCGTCCAACGCTGAGGAAGGGATAGCTTATGTCACACTGGACGGCCACCGCAATAACGACTTTAAGGCTTATGTGTTCATGACAAACGATTATGGAGAAAACTGGAAGAGTATATCTGCAAACCTTCCCGAGGGAGGAACCGTGAACGTGATCAGGGAACACCCGAGAAATCCGAATCTCCTCTTTGTCGGAACAGAGAGAGGAGCGTACTTCTCAATCGATAGAGGAAGAAGTTGGGTGAAATTTAAGAATGATTTCCCTATTGTTCCTGTGGACGATATTGCCATTCATCCGAGAGAGAATGACCTGATTTTCGGGACACATGGGCGGAGCATCTGGATCCTGGATGACATCACTCCTCTGGAACAGATGAAAGAAGAAGTCCTGGAGTCTCCGGCTTTTCTTTTCGATATGCGCCAGGCGACGATGTTTAATCCTTATAACCATAAGGGCAGCCTCGGTCAAAAATATTATGTCGCTCCCAACCCGCCTCGAGGGGCCATGATCAGCTATTACCTGAAGGAAGAGGCCAATGGAAGTGTCGAGGTTATCATCAAGGACAGCGCGGGTCAGGAAATTGGGGGATTGAGAGGCACGAAAAACGCTGGAATCAACCGCATCACATGGGATTTGAGGCATGCTGTTCCTGTCACTCAAGAAGCGCCGGTCGATCGGCGTTTCAGAGCCCAGGGTCCTTATGTTCTTCCCGGAGAGTATCAAGTGACACTCAAAGTGGCGGGACAGGAGATGTCGAAAAGAATAGAGGTTGAGGGAGACCCCCGGATCGATATTTCCTTCGAGGACAGGAAAGCGCAGCATGATGCCCTTATGAGCATTTTTAAGCTGTATCCCCTTCTTTCAGCGACGAGCGGTGCCGCAGATAGACTGAAGAGCGAGATGGATAAACAGGTTGATGTCCTGAAGAAAATTAAGGATGTTCCGGGGGTGGTGTCTGATAAGATCAAAGCTGTCTCCGAGGAGATTGAGGATATTCGGATAAAGCTCTTGGGAGACCCGGAATTAGGATGGCGGGGCATGCGGGCTTCGGTCAGAGGTCGGATTTCCACGGCAGGAAGGTCAATAGGAGGATACACGGGCGCGCCTTCTCAGGACCAGCTCCAGCAGGTCAAAAAGAATACTGAGGAATTGATGGCACTCATCGAGAAGATAAACAGAATCATTGAAGTGGAGGTTCCGGCTCTGAACAGGCTGATGAATGAAAACAACATCCCGCGAATTTTTGTCGGGGAAAAAATTAAAATCAAGGATTAATGAAATCCAGCGGTTTGCTCTGCTGGAGTTATCCAGCTCAAAACCGTAGCGAAAAGAAAAAGGAAAATATTGATTGAGGTCGTAGGGCTCTTCAGAGCGGGGTGAGCATTCATTGAGAATCATCGATTCTCAGAGCCTGGTGAGTTTTCCGAATTTGAACTGCGTGAAAGCATAGAGGTCGCACTCGCTTATTTAACAAACATTTCGAGGAGTAAATCGTAGGAAAAAATGGTGATCAGAAAAAAGAGAAGCGTGTTGTTTTTTGTGTTGGCCGTTGCGGTTGCCATTGTGTGCTGCAGGCAAGATTCGCCTGTCAGAGGCATTGAAGTGGAAGTGAGCTTTTCTGATACTCCCCTGACAGATAAATTATATACCGATATCCAGTACACTTGGAGGATGAAGAGAAATTTTAAGAAAATTGACCAGAATTTGGTGGCGTTTGTCCACTTCTGGCATGGAAGCAACTTGATATTCCATGACAACCACAGACCCGAGATTCCAGTTTCCACCTGGGAGCCGGATCAAGAATACAGCTACACACGGAGGATATATATTCCGCTTTTCATCGATGCGCTCGACCCTGAATTTAAAGGGACAGAAACTCTGAAACTGTCCATCGGGCTCTCTTTTCCTAAGGATAAAGCCGGGAAACCATTGAAAAAGGTCTATGAAAAAAAGTTAAAGGTCTATCCTCCCCCTGCGGATACTCCTCAGATCGTCTATGATGGAGGCTGGTTTGATTTTGAGATAGACCCGGAATCTTACCTCAAACGGTGGAGATGGACCGCCAAAGAGGCCAGATGCGTCGTGGACAATCCTCGCCGGGATGCCCTGCTGGTCATAAAGGGTGGAGTGGAGAAAGACATTTTAAAAGATCAGAATGTCATCTTCAGAATCAATGGTCTCATCCTGGAAGAGTTCATTCCCGGAAAAAGCCATTTCGAGAAATTCTACAGAATAAACAAAGAGATGCTGGGCGAGAAAGAACAATTTTCCCTGATTATCTCGACAGACAAGACGTTTATCCCCGCCAGAATCAATCCCGATACAAAAGATGAGCGGGAATTAGGTGTGATGGTTTCCTTTATCTATTTTAGGTGAGTGCGGTTCGGGAAAATTCAGGTTGTCTTGACCACAGGGGCTCAAGGCTCGATTCTCTGCTTTCTTTTTTTTCTCTGGCTAGGGTTTCTTCCTTCTCACTACCCTCTGCGCATTTTCCATTTCTTTTTTTGCGACAGCTTCATCGCGCTGGGCTTTTTCGATCTGGAGGGATGTTTCAGCGATTTGCTTCTGGATGCCGCCTCTGTCACTCGTATCGTCCATGCTGTAGTACTCCTGCCATAGACCACGCAGCTTTATGGTCAAGAGCTGTGTGTATTCCTTCGCTTTATAATAGTCGGCCTCGGCCTGTTCGACTGAGGACTGTCCCGGTTCTTGAGTGTCGATACCTGGGGCCTGCTTGGTTGGTGCTCTACTTCCACTGGGTTCGGCTGTGTCTATATCTGAGGATCGGTCTGGAGGGGTCGACACACTGGGCGGAACGACGATTCTGCTCGTATCCAGGGCAGGTCTTTTTCTGACTTTTCCCAGATCAGCGTTGGTGACAACCACAGCTTTCAATCCTTTGAGCCTGGCTCTCCTTTCTCTTTCCTTCTTAGCGACTTCAGTGATACTCTGAGAAAAGAGTAATGAGGAAAGGAATAGGGGAAGAGAAATGCCGATAACAATTTTTTTGAGTTTCATTTTTCCTTTTCTGTGGGATTTATTATATCTGGAATGTTTCCCTGTGTCAATCCTTGGAGAAGAGACTCCTTTCCGGCCTTAGGGTCGGCTCTTGAATCAAGGAGGATAGGAGGGTAAAGGAGGATGTATGAATGCAGTGATTCAAGAACCGACCCAACTCTGTATTATTCAGCATTATTTGTACGCTCTATATATAAAATAATTCGTTTGGTGCCTGGAGTAAATCGCCTTTTAAGGGGATTTTAAGAGTGATTTTTTTTCCCGGTTTCTCACCCGAAAAGATGACTCCCCCTCATCAGTTAGGGGGCGTTCCCCAGAGGGACACCCTATCTCTTAATTTTAGGCTTTGTCCCACAGTGACGGGGTTCCATGTCATCGCGAGGAGTGAAACGACGTGGCGATCTCTTAATTAATAACATGTTGAGATTGCCGCGCTGCGCTCGCAATGACAATTGAAGAATCTTTTTTACTCAGTGAACTTTAATCCCTTCGCTTTGGGACGAGCTCTAATTTTACAAGACGAGATAGAGTGTCCCTCTGGGGAACGTCCCCATATTACCCATATTATCATATTGCTATTTTTCTGATTTAGATGTGGATGTCCGGACAGATATTGTCTGGCCGTTAGAGCATATTTCTACGGCTCCATGAATATCTGTACGGAAGACTTCTGCTCCTATCTGTTCGTATCGTTCTAAGACCTCTTGATTGGGAAAACCATAGTAGTTCCCTTCACCAACTGAGATGACCACTATGCGAGGCGCTACACTTTCGAGAAAATCTTCTGAACTTGACGAACGGCTTCCATGGTGTGGAGATTTGAGCACTTGGCTTTTTATCTCTGAGAAGTATTCCAAGATTTTTCTTTCAGCCTTGATGCCGATATCTCCGGGAAGGAGGAATGCAGTCTGTCCGTAGCTTAGCCTGAGCACAAGAGAGTCATCGTTACGAATAGTAGGAACGAGTATCTCCCCCTGTTCAGGATGAAGAACCTCAATTTTCACGTTTCTTTCTTGATGTCTGTCGCCTCGAAATAGTCTTTTGCTCGCGACTGATTTGGGCAGGATTCTTTTGAGTTCTGTGTAATCTTCACTTTCTGTAGGGATGAAAGCTTCCCAGAATTCATGCACCTTAAAATTTCTGGATACAGCTTTTAAGCCATTCAAATGGTCAGGATGAGCGTGAGTGAGGACCAGATAATCAATTTTTTTAATTCCTTTTCTCCAGAGGAAGGGAGAGACCACGTTCTCTCCAATATCGAATGTCCCTTCTGGAAATCCGCCTCCGTCGATAAGCATTTTCTTTTTTCCCGGAAATTCAATCAATATAGATTCTCCCTGTCCGACATCGATGAATGTGAGCTTGAGGTTTTTGGATAATGAAGGAAAGGGATGGGTGATCAAGAGAGCCAAAAAGATATAGAAGAGAAGGATTAAGACAGTTTTTTGTCTCCTGATCTTTGGGGGAAGAAGGAGAAGATAGAGAAAAAGAAAATACCCGATTATAGTGATAAGATGCGGCGTAGGGATTCTATAGGATATGAAGGAAAATCTATCCAGGAGCTGAGTCAATTTGATGAGAAGACCTGCGAGAAATTGAATGCCCTGAGCGAGGGGCTGCGACAGGAATGAGCTGATGAATGAGAGAGGGAGAAAGACATATCCCAAAGCCATTATTAGGGCCACCAGAGGCAAAGCGGCGAAATTAAGGATGAGAGAGGAGAACGTAACCCTGTTGAAAGAGTTGACCACAAAAGGCAAGACTCCGAGCTGGGCTGTCAGGGAAAGAACCATAATTTCGCTGATTTTGAAGGGAAGTTTGGGAAGGTATTTGATGATCCTCGGGAAAAAGAGAATGATTGTCAGTGTGGCTGAAAAAGTCAGCTGGAACCCAACGTTAAAAAGACTGAAAGGGTTGAGGAAGAGCAGGATAAAGGCGCTGATAGATATTGTGTTGATGAGGTTAACATTTCTCCAGATGAGTTTTCCAAAGAGAAAAGCAAGAGTCATGATCGTGGCTCTGAACACGGAGGGCCTTCCCTCTACGAGGAAGGCATAAAACAGAAGAAAGATCATTAACAGCAGGTAGGAAAGTCGATTGGGAATCCTGAATAATTTGAATAGAGAGAAAAGAAAGAAGGAGATAATGGCAATGTGGGCTCCGGATATGGCAAAGAGGTGATAAATTCCTGATTTTTGGAGAGACTGGGTGACAGAGGGGTCCATCCTGTACCTTTCTCCCAGAAGAAGGGCTTCGAGAACAGCTCCTTGGGAAGAGAGTGGATGTTCGTCGTCGGATGCTGGAAAGTGATCCTCGATCTTCTGCTGAAGCTTTTGACGAAGGAGTGAGATGAGACGGAGAGGAGAGTATTTTTTTCCAGGCTCTATTCTTTCAACGAGGAGAGGACTTTTTGTGTTGGCTCTCGCATGGATATTCTGGCTTTTGAGATAAGCAGTCATAGAGTTTGTTTTGAAATTTCTGAAGCCCTGATGAGGAAGGAGCCGCGCAGAAAACTTAACCTTGTCGTGGACAAAGAGATGAAGTGGAGAAGGAAATTCCTCGGAATGGGGCATGGTTACCCTGAGGTTCCCCTTGATATCCCGCTCTTTATTCTGATAAAAGACTGTGTCCACTTTTATGAAGAGGAGATCCTTGTCTAGTCCATGAGAGGGAGATTTATAAAGCCTGCCAGTAAAGTCGGCATAGGATGTGAGTTTTAGTCTCCGAAGAGAGTTTTCTTCGAAATTCCTCGCAATGAAAGTGTGCAGACACGCGCCCAATAGAAATGTCGTGAGAAGAATAAACACAAATGCCAATCTGTTTTTATGGATGGAGAAGAGGAGCCAGCTGCAGAAAAGAGAGGCCAAAAGAGAGAGGAGCCAGCTGAGCAAAGGAAGAGAAAGAATGGAAGAGAATAATATTCCAGCGGCCAGGCACAAAGCGAGAAAGAGGAAGGGGAATGGCATGGCTTTAGAGGGTGATCGATTCATTGAATGTGCCGTAAGCTTCTTGCAAGAGAGAAGAAATTTCACCCATAGTGGCCTTGGCTTTGACTGCTTCTATGATGGGAGGCATGAGGTTTTCTTCGGATTCGACAGCCTTTCTCAAAGAGTCCAGCCGGTTTTTGATTTTTTGTTCCGCCCTTTGTTTTTTAAGAAGGCGGAGCTTTTTGATTTGAGTCGTTTCGATTTTTCTGGGTGGAGAGTAAAGATTGAATTGAATTTTTTCTTCCTTATTCTTGTATTGATTGAGCCCAACGATAATCTGCTCTTTGTCTTCTATCTGTTTTTGATATCTGTAAGCGCTCTCCTGGATCTCTCTCTGAATAAATCCTTTTTCGATGGCGACAAGCATTCCTCCCAATTCTTCAATCTTCTTGAGGTAGCCATTTACTTTTTCTTCAATCTCGCTTGTCAATTCTTCGATAAAAAAAGACCCTCCTACAGGATCCACGGTGTGGGTCACACCACTTTCGTGCGCTATGATTTGTTGGGTCCGGAGCGCGATCTGGGCCGCTTCTTCACTCGGAAGCGCCAGAGCTTCGTCCCTGGAATTGGTGTGGAGAGACTGGGTCCCGCCCAGGACTGCAGACAGGGCTTGAAGGGCCACTCTGACCACATTATTTTCAGGCTGTTGGGCGAGAAGCGTTACGCCGCTTGTCTGGGTGTGAAACCTGAATTTCCAGGAATGCGGATTTTTTGCGTGGAATTTCTCTCTCATGAGTCGGGCCCAGATTCGTCTGGCTGCGCGGAATTTGGCAATTTCTTCAAAAAAATTATTGTGTGATGCCAGGAAAAATGAAAGGCGAGGGGCAAAGGTGTCAACATCGAGTCCGGATTCAATGGCGGCCGCCACATAGGCGACGGCGTTGCCAAAAGTGAAAGCCAGTTCTTGAACCGCCGTGGCTCCGGCTTCCCGGATATGGTAGCCGCTGATGCTCATCGTATTCCAGTTGGGGACGTTTTTATGGCAGAAGGCAATTATGTCTGTGATGATTTTCATAGAAGCTTGAGGAGGGTAAATATAGGTTCCCCGGGCAACATACTCCTTAAGGATATCGTTCTGGATAGTGCCGGAAAGATCGGACCACTTGATTCCCCTTTTTTCAGCCAGAGCCAGATACATGGCGAGAATAATGGCTGCGCTGGAGTTGATCGTCATGGAGACGCTGACTTCATTAAGGGGGATGCGTCTGAAAAGGATTTCCATGTCTTCAAGAGAGTCGATGGCCACTCCGACTTTTCCCACCTCCCCATGGGATAGAGGATTGTCCGAGTCAAGGCCCAGTTGAGTGGGGAGGTCAAAAGCGACGCTTATCCCGGTCTGTCCTTGAGAGAGGAGAAAACGGTATCTCTTGTTTGATTCCTCGGCTGTCCCGAAGCCCGCATACTGGCGCATAGTCCACAGTTTTCCCCTGTACATGGTGGGATAGACACCTCGGGTGAAAGGGTGTTTTCCTGGGTCTCCCAGGTCTTGTTTGAAGGAAAAGTCAGCCAGATCTTTTTCGGTATAAACCTTTTTTGTTTCAATTCCTGAAGATGTGAAAAATTTACCTTTTCTTTCCTTATTTGAGGCCATTGTCTTTGCTGGTTTACGGTGTTACGCTTTATTGGCTATGGTCCATGAGAGAAACCAAAATCCGCACTTTGACTTAACTAGCCTGAAATATTCATAAAAACTGCCGATTACTTAATTAAAACTCATTCATATGCTAGATAGATATGTTTTAAAGGAATTTTCTTGTTGAGTTTTTCCTTGTCCTTCATGTTGAGGGTGAAAATTTTATCATCGGCATTTTTTACGCTTTGTGTGAGCAAATCTGACGACCTTTTCTTTAATAAATTGTCATCGCGAGCAACCTGTTGGTGTGCGGTAACTTCAAGTAGAGTGAT
>CAZSGR010000008.1:30253-33598 GCA_964606185.1 uncultured Eubacteriales bacterium | reverse complement strand
CATCAGTTCTGGTTGCGGGATTCCCATGAGAGAAAGCACGCCCTGGAGCACTTCTTTGATGAAAAAAATTGTCAAAATGCGGATGTTTTTAATTTCTTTGTTTTTCTCGGCCAGAATAGAGTAGAGATGATAATAGGCATTGAACTTCTGCGAGAGGTTGAATGCATATTTAGCCAGATGGGAGAATTCCAGTGAGCGGATGGAATGAAGGACCTCTACTTCAAACTGTGAGGCATAAAAAACGACATCCCAGAAATCTGACAATTCTTGTTCAGGCAGGATTTCCAGAGGAATTTCCTCAGAGGAGAGGAGAGCTTGAAGGTCTTTCTCTTCAAAGCCTTCTCTTTCTTTCAGCTTGCGGAAGATGCTGTTTATCCGGACCAGCGTATACTGGAGATAAGGGCCTGTTTCGCCCTCAAAATTCAGCGCCTCTTCGAAATCAAAAACGATCAGGGAATTCCTGGCAAACTTGAGCATGAAATAGCGAAGAGCTCCGACTGCGATTTTGTGCGCTGTGTCCTTTTTCAGGTCTGCCGGGAGATCCGGATTCCGCTTTTCCACTTCGGCCAAAGCTTTATCTTCGAGCCTGTCCAGAAGGTCATCGGCCTTGACTCCGAGACCTTTTCTTCCGGAAACTTCCAGAAAATCCTTTGCCTTGTCTTCTTCCGAGATAATCAAGTCAAGCTCTTTCAAGCTCTTCGGGGAAAGGCCCACCATCTCATAAGAGAAATGGACGGACTTTTCCGCTTGAGCCAGATACTTCAGGGATTTGAGCCCCTGGACCACAATCTTCTGGAGGTAGGCTTGTCTGGAGTCGATGACATTGTACACCTTGCTTCCTTTCCCGAATGTGGGAGCCTTGTGCGTTGATGCGTCTGTTGAGATCCAGATTGTTCTTCCGTTCTCCTCGATAAAGGGCTCATAATAGAAATCCTTTTCCAGTAGACCGAATTTCCAGAGCTGGTAGGCAATATCCTTTCCCACATAGGTGACTGTTCCGTCGGAGCGGACGATAATTTTTTCTTTTTCAGCTTCTTCCTCGAGTCCCATCACCCAGCAGTCCTTGTTGATTCCGTCCTTGACAAAGGAGATAACTTTTTTTTTCTTTAATAGTGAGAAGGCTTTTTCCCAGAACTTGAGATGGAGGATGGTGCTTTCACAGGGAAGCATGTCATAGGTCACTCCGATTCTGCGCATGGTCTGGAGATGAGCCTTGATGATCTGGCGGGATATATAAAACGCTATTTCATATTCCGGGTTTTTCCCTTCTTCGATTTTTTTAAGGATCTCGGACCTTCTTTTTTCAGCATCGGGATGGCTCTCGAAATAAGATGAGACCCGGGCATAAAGGTCCCAGCAGTAGTAATCGAATTTTTCCTTGATTTCTTTTATTTGGGAAAGAGTCTTTTTCTCAAGATCCATGAACCCGAAGATAACATCTGCCACCTGAACTCCCGTGTCGTCGATGTAATTCTGAACCTCCACATTCTCTCCTTTATACTTCTGGCACCGCGCCAGGGTGTCTCCAAGGCAGGCGTTCCGCAGATGTCCGATATGGGCCGCTTTATTGGGATTGATGTTCGTGTGCTCGATGATGATTTTGTCTTCTTCGGAAGAGAGGGCAGTTCGATCAAGAGTATGGAGTTGGCGAGCGAAGAAATTCTTCTTGTCTAAGAAAAGGTTGATGTAGCCCGCTCCTGCAGCCTCTGCTTTTTCGACACCCTCAATGGGCAAGAGCAGAGGAATGATCTCCAGAGCAAGCTCCCTCGGCTGTCTTTTTAATTTTTTTGCCAGCTGGAAAGGAAAAGTCAGGGCTAAATCGCCGAATTTCTGCTTGGGAGAGTAGCCTATTTCGAACTCAGAGGTTTCAAGAGGATACTGTTTTTCCAGTCTTTCCAGTATTTTTTCTTTTAGGGAAGCTTTAAGTTCTATCATTGTTGGCTATTAATTATAGCAGATTTGCAGGTATGGACAAGACTCCTGATGGTTTTTCTTGCATCATGGAAAATTATATGATAGTTAATAATTTTCAAAGAGGGAATACAATGAAAATAACTCGCTTGAATTCCTCCCACAAAAAACTGGGAGGGAGAATGATTGAATTTTTCAACTGGGAAATGCCCGTTGAATACAGCGGAGTCATTGATGAGCACATGGCTGTCCGGCAGAGGGCCGGACTGTTTGATGTGAGCCACATGGGAGAGATTATTATTTCCGGAAACCAGGCCCTTGATTTCGTGCAGCACTTGACTCCCAACAACGCGGCTCGCCTGACACCAGGGAAAGTGCAGTACTCCGCCTTGACCACTCCAGAAGGAACTTTTATTGATGACCTGCTTGTTTACTGCTTGAGTCTGTCTGAGTATCTGCTGGTGGTGAATGCCGCCAATTTGGACAAGGATCATGAATGGATTCTCAGCCACCAGGAAGGTTTTGATGTGCAGGTGGAGAACAAGAGCGATGATTACACTCAACTCGCTCTTCAAGGTCCGAAAGCGCTGGGAATCCTGCAGCCGTTAGTCAAGTTCAATCTTGAAGAGTTGAGCCCATTCGGGTTTAACTTGGCGAAGATAGAAGGAGAAAAAGCCTTGGTCTCACGGACCGGCTACACAGGTGAGGACGGTGTGGAGATTTACACGTTATCTTCTCAGCCTGAGAAGATATGGGATGCAATAATGGAAAGAGGCAAAGACTTTGGCCTTCTTCCTGTCGGGCTGGGCGCTCGGGATACCCTTCGTTTGGAAGCCACACTCATGCTCTACGGGAACGATATCGATGAGACCACTACGGTCCTGGAGGCAGGGCTGGGCTGGCTTGTGAAGTTCAAGAAAGGAGAATTCTTGGGCCGGGAAGCTCTCCTCAAACAGAAGGAAGAGGGAATCAAAAGGAAAATTGTCGGCTTTGAGCTTGAGGGGAGAGGAATAGCCAGGTCTCATTATCCAGTATACATCCAGGGGGGAAAGGTCTCTGAAGTAACCTCAGGCTCTTTCTCTCCCTATTTGAAAAAGTCAATCGGATTGACCTATCTGCCGTTAGAATACACCGAAGAGGGAACAGAGTTCGAGGTGGGAATAAGAGACAATAAAATCAAAGCCCGGGTAGTCCCGAAGCCTTTCTACAAAAGAGGCGAGACTGAATCAGGTGCATAGTTATAATTGGATTTATTCTTATGAGATTGCCACACTTCGCTCGCAATGACATATAGATAAGATTGCTACGTGCTGTTTGCAATGACATATAAGTGAGATTGCCACGCGCTGCTCGCAATGACATAAAATTGGGGACTGTCCCCAATTTTCACATGCTTTGCTTGCAGTGACAAAGATAAAAATGTCATTGCGAACG
>CAZSGR010000008.1:0-30153 GCA_964606185.1 uncultured Eubacteriales bacterium | reverse complement strand
TGCTTTTTTCTTCTTGATGAATTACCATCCTGTGACATAAAATTGGGGACTGTCCAATTTTCACATGCTTTGCTTGCAGTGACAAAGATAAAAATGTCATTGCGAACGGAGTGAAGCAATCTCATAGGAAAGATGCTTTTTTCTTCTTGATGAATTACCATCCTGTGACATAAAATTGGGGACTGTCCCCAATTTTAACTGTCTACAATTTTCATGAGATTGCTTCGATAGACTCGCAGTGGCAATAAATTATCAGATATGAGTTGACTAATTGCGAATGTCTATTTAATATTTATGACTTACTCAAATTATGAATTACTCAATACTGTGGGCTGAATATAATCTATGAGTAAGGAGGAAAAGAATGTATCCTGATGACTTTTATTATTCGAAGGATCACGAGTGGATCCAAATGAAAGGCGATACAGCCACTGTAGGGATCACGGATTTTGCACAAAAGCAGCTCGGAGATGTGGTTTATGTTGAGTTACCCAAAAAGGGAACTCAAATGGAATTCCATCAATCCATAGGAGTCGTTGAGTCTGTAAAGGCGGTTTCGGACGTCTATTCGCCGGTTTCCGGAGAAGTGGTTGAGTTCAACGAAGAATTGAATGATTCTCCCGAACTTGTGAATCAGGACCCCCATGGAAAAGGCTGGTTTATCCGCCTCAGAATAAAGGATGAAACAGAACTTGAGAAGCTGATGTCAGCGGATGAATATGAAAAATTCCTGGAGGGAATTGAAGAGTAACTCCTATCCAATCAAATGAAATAGAACGAGAGCTATCCAGTCAATGAGTTATATTTCTCTGAGTGATAAAGACAAGATAAAGATGATGTCCCGAATCGGCATCTCTTCCGTAGAAGAGCTTTTCGAGACTATTCCTAAGGGCATCAGGTTGAAAAGGGAGCTGAACGTTCCCTCTCCTTTAACAGAAATTGAGCTGATTCATCGGTTTGAAAAACTCGCTCAGGAGAACAAGTACAAAGAATTTCTTTCGTTTTTAGGCGCGGGTGCCTATCCCCATGTGATTCCTTTTATAGTGGATTATTTGAGTTCCAGAGGAGAATTTGTCAGTCCCTACACGCCTTACCAGCCTGAAGTCAGCCAGGGAACGTTGCAAGTGATTTTTGAGTTTCAGACTCTTATCTGTCAATTGACTGGCATGGATATCGCAAACGCATCTCTTTACGATGGAGCATCGGGTGCGGCTGAAGCTGTTCTCATGGCTCATCGGCTGAAAGAGAAGCCAAAAGTCTTGATTCCTCAGACTCTCCACCCTCAGTATAAAAGAGTCATCAGGACGTATATAAAAAATCTAGGAATTGAGATTGAAGAGGTCAGATACACAGAAACAGGAGAGGTCGATATTGAGGATCTCAAAGACAAATTGGATGACAGGACATCGGCTGTTCTCGTCCAATCCCCCAATTTCATGGGAGTTGTAGAGGATGTCGGAAAAATTTCCGAGATCGCTCATTCTGTCGAGGCGTTAGCTGCAGTCATAGTCACAGAGGGAGTTTCCTTTGGGATCCTTGAAGCACCGGGTAACCTTGGTGCTGATATCGTCACTGGAGAAGGCCAGTCTTTTGGTGTCCCCTTGAGCTTTGGCGGACCTTATCTGGGATTTATGTCCTGTTCCAGGGAATTTATCCGCCAATTTCCAGGCCGGATCGCTGGGGAAACAAAGGACGTGGATGGGAAGAGAGGATTTGTTTTGACCCTGTCGACAAGAGAACAGCATATCCGGAGAGAGCGGGCCACTTCGAACATCTGCACGAACCAGGCGTTGTGTGCCTTGAGAGCCACGATCTTTCTGGAAACTATGGGGAAAGAAGGGCTTAGAGAACTTGCCTGGCAGAACATCCAGAAAGCCAACTATGCTCTTGAAAGGCTAACTCAGATCAAAGGAATAAAACGGAAATTTAGCGGCAGTGTTTTCAATGAGTTTGTTCTTGAGTTCTCAGGAAACTTACCCAAGGTGGAGGAAGCTCTCAGGGACAAAGGCATTATCGCCGGTTTGAGCCTTGGTGAATATTATCCAGAACTTGAGAACTGTCTTCTAGTTTGTGTCACAGAGATGCACGGAAAGGAAGAGATTGACAATCTGGCTGCATGTTTAGAAGAGGCTGTATAGGATGTGATGATGATTCGAGAGCCTTTGATATTCGAGATCAGCGAGAAAGGAAAAAGAGCTTATTCTCTGCCCGAGATCGATGTTCCAGCAAAAAATGATGTGCTTCAGAATCTTCCTCTGAGGAGTGATATTAAAGGATTCCCCGAGGTCTCGGAAGTGGAAATCGTTAGACATTTTACGAGGCTATCCCGGACGAATTATTGTGTGGACGAAGGATTCTACCCGCTGGGCTCGTGCACGATGAAGTATAATCCCAAGATAAATGAAAAGGTCGCATCCATCCTGGAATTCACTGCCTCCCATCCGTACGCTCCCTTTGATTTAGTCCAGGGAAATCTCGAGATTCTCAAAACAACTGAGGAACTCCTGGCTGAGATTACTGGAATGGATGCGTTTACTCTCCAGCCTTCAGCCGGAGCTCAGGGTGAACTGTTGGGCATGATGCTCATCCGGACGTGTCTTGAAGAGAGAGGGAATCCGAGACAGATTGTCCTGATCCCGGATTCCGCCCACGGGACAAATCCCTCAAGCGCTCACATCTGCGGTTATCGAGTCCAGGAAATCAAATCTAATGAAAAAGGGACGATCGATGCGAACGACCTTGCTCAGCATATGACAGAAGAAGTCGCTGCGCTGATGATCACCAATCCGAACACGCTGGGAGTGTTCGAGGCAGACATCAAGAAAGTCGCGGAAATCGTCCATTCCAAGGGTGGGTTTATCTACATGGATGGAGCCAACTTGAATGCGCTCATAGGTGTCTGCAGGCCTGGAGACATGGATGTCGATGTGATCCATCTCAACCTGCACAAGACTTTTTCTACACCTCATGGAGGCGGTGGCCCTGGTGCCGGACCAGTGGGGGTGAGGCGCGAGCTGGAGCCTTATCTTCCTGTGCCAGTCATAGAAAAGAGAGGAAATGAGTACTTCCTCAATTTCGACCGGCCGAAGAGTATCGGAAGAATCCGCAGTTTCTTCGGGAATTTTTTGGTTGTCGTTAAAGCTTTATCCTACATTCTATCTCTGGGTTCCAGGGGATTGAAGGAAGTGGCAGAAGTGGCTGTCTTGAATTCCAACTATGTGCGCCAGAGCCTGAAGGATGAATATCATCTGAAATACACAACACCGACTTATCACGAATGTGTTTTTTCGGATAAATTCCAGAGAGAATTTGGCGTTCAAAACATCGATATTGCCAAAAGGCTTATTGATTATGGTGTCCATCCTCCCACGATGTCTTTTCCTTTGATCGTTCAAGGAGCCTTGATGACTGAGCCGACTGAGACCGAAAGCAAAAGAGACATAGACATGTTTATTGATGCGATGAAGCAGATTGCACAAGAAGCCAGGAAGAATCCGGAGGTTGTTAAATCTGCACCGCATACTTCCTATGTCCGACGTCTGGATGAAACCACAGCTGCTCGAAATCCTGTCTTGAGATGGCGCGAGGACAAAGAGATTGAGGAGTGAGCGTAAGAGCAATAATCAATAATATAGAATGAAAAAACCATTTCATTGCCGATAGAATGAGCATTCAAAATCTGATCATGAACCTCCAGAAGTTCTGGGCTGACCAGGGTTGTTATCTGGCTCAGCCTTATGACCTTGAAGTGGGCGCAGGAACCATGACTCCTGATACTTTTTTCAGGGTCCTCGATAAAAGACCCTGGAAAGTCGCTTATGTCCAGCCCTCCCGGAGACCCACGGATGGTCGCTACGGAGAGAATCCTCACAGGGTCCAGAAACACCTCCAATACCAGGTGATCATCAAGCCGTCTCCTCCGGACATTCAGAAGGTGTACATTAAAAGCCTGGTGTCGCTTGGTATCAATGTCCAGGAACATGACCTGCGTTTTGACGAGGATGATTGGGAGTCTCCGTCTATCGGTGCCTGGGGGGTCGGATGGCAGGTCTTGCTTGATGGTTTGGAAATCACACAGTTCACCTATTTCCAGCAGGCCGGAGGGATTGACCTCTCTCCAGTCCCCGTGGAACTCACATACGGATTGGAAAGGCTGGAAATGTTCCTTGAAGGGAAAGATGACATCTATGATTTAGACTGGTCCCATGATGTGAGCTACCAGGATTTGCGGTATTTGGAGGAGAAAGAGTTTTCTGAATACAATTTTAGTCAGGCGGACATAAGAAGCCTGAAAGAATCGTTCTGCTTGAATGAAAGAGAAGCCCAGCAGCTTATCGATAAAGATTTGCTTCTGCCGGCGTATGATATGTGCTTAAAATGCTCTCATTTTTTTAATCTTCTGGATTCCCGAGGGGCGGTAAGCGTCACCGAAAGAGTGAAAATGATCGCTCAGATAAGGACTCTGGTTAGCCAGATTGCCCAGAAATACACTGCCAGGGAGGATTCGTCCTGATGGAGTTTCTCTTAGAGGTTTTCACTGAAGAGATGCCCCCTTCTCATGTCAAAACAGCTCTCTCCCAGATCGGCGAGAAATTTAAAGAGGAACTTCTCTCCCGGAATGTCGATGCCAAAAAGATTGAGGTCTACGGAACCTGTCGTCGACTGATAGTATTTGGAGATCTTGCTCCGGAGCAGAAAGACCGGAAAGAGGAAATCATCGGTCCTCCCAAAGCTGTTGCTTTCCAGGATGACGGCACTCCTGCACCCGCGGCTAAAGGCTTCGCCAAGTCACAGGGAGTTAAAGTCAACGAGCTTGAGGTCATAAAGACGGATAAAGGTGAATACCTGGGCATAAAAAAAATTGAAAAGGGAAGGTCCACTCAGGATATTCTCTCTGAAATACTACCTTCATTGATTTCTTCTCTGTCTTTTCCAAAAATGATGAGGTGGGGGAGCAGCTCTTTTCGGTTTTCCCGCCCGATCAAGAACATCCTCTGTGTGGTCAATGAGAAACTTCTTTCTTTTTCTGTCGGAGGAATAACCGCCGGGAACTTCACCTATGGGCATAAGCTCCAGTGTCCCAAAAAAATCAAGGTCAAGACTTTCAACGAGTACAAGGTGACGTTGAAGAAGATGAGGGTTATAGTGAACCAGGAAGAGAGAAGAAGAATGATCTTGAGCCAGATCGAAAGGAAGCTGACATCATTGAATGCCGAATGCTATCCGGATGAAGAGCTATTGGAACGTCTCAGTTATGATGTGGAGTATCCTTATGTTTTTCTTGGCTCTTTCCCGGAGGATTATTTGAACCTGCCGATTGAAATCTTAAGCACAGCTCTGAGAGAAGGTCAGAGGTTGTTCTCTGTAGTCAAGGATAAGAAGCAGTTGCCTTTTTTTCTGGGAGTGGCTGATGGCTATCGGGACGTCAAATCGCTCATTCAAAAAGGAAATGAAAGAGTGTTGAAGGCTCGATTGGAGGATGCCAAGTTTTTCTGGATACAAGATCAAAAGTCAGGCTTGAGGAATAGATCCAAAAATTTAGGAAAGATTATCTTCCAGGAAAAGCTTGGAAACTATGAGGATAAAACCCAGAGGCTGAAGAAAATCGTGGCCTACTTGGCGGAAAAAGTTGATGCGCAAAATGTCAAAAAACAAGCGGTTCAAGGGGCTGAGCTTTCCAAGGTGGATCTCCTCACAGATATGGTGAGAGAATTCCCTACACTTCAAGGAAAAGTGGGAGGGCTATACGCCCGGGAGGAAGGATATCCTGCCCCAGTCTGGAAAGCCGTCTATGAGCACTATCAGCCTGTAAGCATGGAGCATGAGTCCCCCTCTTCGGTGACCGGTTCAGTCCTTTCCATTGCCGATAAACTCGACTCGATTGTCGGAGCAGTGGGTGTCGGAGTTCATGTAACAGGTTCAAAAGACCCGTTTGGATTACGGCGTAATGCTCAGGGTGTATGTAAAATTATCCTGGATAAAAAATTCAAATTTTCTTTCCCTCGATTGCTGGACAAAATAATGGATGTGTATGGGGCGAAAATTCATGAACCTGAAACTCAGGTCAAGAATTGCTGTCTGGAATTTTTTGCCAACAGGCTCCGCTATATTTATGAAAAACAGGGCTATCGATATGACCTGATCAATGCGGCTATCTCTGCAGGGATTGATAATATTTATTATTCTTTTCTCAGGATGAAGGCCTTGGATTCACTCAAAGACAGTCCGAATTTTGAGCCTTTGATCCTTATCTTTAAGAGAGTCAATAATATTCTGCGCGATCAACCTCCTTTTCGGATCAACTCCGGGCTTTTTGTGGAAAAGTATGAGAGGGAACTTTACACGACTTTTTGTATAATCCAAGACAATGTTCTCCCTTTGATCAAAAAAGGAGATTTTTCCCAAGCGCAGAGAATCATTTTCAAGATAAAGTCTTCTATTAATAATTATTTTGACAATGTTTTGGTAATGGCTGACGAGATAAGAATCAGGCGAAACCGCCTGGCTCTCCTTCAGGCCATTAACAAGCTTTTGATTCAGGTTGCAGACTACTCTCGAATCGTTATCGAGGGCCAGAATTTATCTAAATAAACATCATCCATTAAGCAAGAGGGGATTCTAACATAAGTGGAAAAGATTGTCGCTTTGAGTCTCCAGCAAAAAATGAATCGCAGTGCTTAAAGGATGATTGGATTGACTGTTGATGGTCAGGAATCGATTTCGTATTGAGTGATATCTGAGTCAGGAGTCGAAAATTTATGCTCCAGCTCGAGCAGCTTCACCATCAGTCCGGGATAATTTTTGCCTTTGCCTTCACCGTAGGGATTAAACTGGACGCCCGTCCTGCAAACCTCTATGTCTTCCTCTGTGGAAAGCCAGCGCACCTTGCCATAGAGAATGAGGGGGGTTCTTTCCCCTGGGATGAGTATTTTCACAGCGATATTTGAGTTGATCGTTAGAGGTTTTTTTCCTACATACTTGATTCCTCCGCAGCTCAGGTTTACTACCTGGCAAAATTCTTCGTCCCATGACTCGTCATTTTTTTTATCTGTTGAAGGAGTTTCCTTAAGCGAATAGCTGAGAGTCGCGCCAGGAACCGCAAAGCGTTTACAGACTCTCCTTTCTTTTCCCGTATACTCTTTCATCTCTTTGGATTTTGCCTGTTCTGTTGATTTTTTATCACTCATGCGAGAGAGTCCTTCAACCGTTCTTTTTTGTTTGTGTTTTTTTAGGCAATTTTAAATTATGAGTAATAGCCCGTGGGCTTAAAAAAATTGTCCCTCTCCCTGGTATTTTAACGAGTATACTCTATATCAAATCCTGCTAAAATGTCAAAAGAAAAAGGGAGCGGGCTCCTTTTAGTCCTTATTTTAAGGAATAGAGGGGCTGTCCCCCTTTTGAGAAAATGGAATAAGGTGTCAGCAGCTTTTATGAATGACGTGTCATTCACGAGTTGAGGTTGCTGGAGATACGAGGCACAGCGCATGAAGCTGTGGTTTACCACCGCGATTGTGCTGTAACGAAGTAGATGCAGTGAGATCGATTCGCCTGAAAGGTAAAAGATGCTGACTTTTAGAATAAGAGTTTTTGTAAAGAGTAATTTTGCTATAGTGTCAGCAGCTTTTATGAATGACGTGTCATTCACGAGTTGAGGTTGCTGGAGATACGAGGCACAGCGCATGAAGCTGTGGTTTACCACCGCGATTGTGCTGTAACGAAGTAGATGCAGTGAGATCGATTCGCCTGAAAGGTAAAAGATGCTGACTTTTAGAATAAGAGTTTTTGTAAAGAGTAATTTTGCTATAGTGTCAGCAGCTTTTATGAATGACTATCTGAGAGTGCCTTCGTAATGAGCCGTGTACTGCCGTTTTCTCACATCCTCCGGTGTGTAGGAAGGCAGAAGAATAGGTGTGATGAGATCTGTTTTGATCTTAGCTTTTTTCAGCTCGTTCTCATATTCTGTGATATGCTGCAGAGTTAAAGAGCCCAATTTGACAGATTTGATGTATTCAGTCGCGAATTTTCCTGCCCGGCGGCCAAAAACATTGTAGTCCAGAACGGAATTTCCCATCAGCCGGTTTCGCCCGTGCACTCCGCCTGAAGCTTCGCCAGCCACATACAAGCCCGGAATGTTTGTTTCACATTTTACGTTTATCTCGACTCCGCCGTTCTGGTAGTGAAGGGAAGGATAAACGAGCATGGGTTCTTTGGTTATATCTATGCCGTAGCGAATGAACTGGCGGTGCATAGCCGGGAACTGTTTATTAATGTAGCCTTCTCCCTGGAGCATTTCGATAAGCGGGGAATCCAGCCAGATGCCGAGGCGTCCGCTCGGAGTTTTGATGCCGTTTTTTCTCTCCAGGCATTCTCTGATGAATGCTGAACTTTCTACATCTCTTGGCTCGCGCGGGTAGACGAAAAGTTCTCCGTGTTTGTTGACAGGCTGGCCTCCGGCTCCTCTGATCTTTTCGGTGATTAAGAAACCGGCAATCTGCTCCGGGAAGACCGAACCGGTGGGATGGTACTGAACAGAGTCCATGAAGAGGAGTTTTGCGCCGGTCCTGTAGGCCATGATCAGACCATCTCCAGTGGCTCCGTAATGATTGGTCGTGTCGAATCCTCTGATATGGAGTCGTCCGTATCCACCGGTGGCGATAATCGTGGCCTTGGCTCTGACTGTGAAGTATTCTTCTGTCTCGAGGTTATACAGGACTCCACCGGTACATTGACCTTTACTGTCCAGGAGGAGTTCGACAATGGGCATGAATTCAAGAATGGTGATATTATCCGGATGATTCCTGACCTCATCCATCAGGGTCCGCAAGATAATCGCCCCGGTATAATCCCGGCAGGAATGCATCCTCTTTCTGGAGGTGCCTCCTCCATGGAGGAGCTGCATAGAACCGTCATCGTGTTTGTCCCAAACAACACCCAGGTCTTCAAGCCATTTTACCACTTCAGGACCGTCTTCAGTGAGGGCTCGGACTAAATTAGGTTTGTTATCAAAATGACCCCCTCCCATGGCATCCAGGTAGTGGCGTGTCGGGGGGTCCTGTTCGGTTACGGCTGCCTGCATGCCGCCCTGAGACATCATCGAGTTGGCATCGCCCAACCTTAGCTTGGTGGAGATGATCGATTTCGCACCTTTTTGCATGGCGATGATGGCCGCTGCACAACCGGCTCCGCCTCCGCCAATGATCAGGATATCTGTTTCATAATCAATCTTGGTGAGGTCGAACATGTTGGGATCTATCCTGGAATGTGACTCCAGCATGTCTGCCACTTCTGTGGTAATGACTTCACCTTTGTTGGGACCGATTCTTATCTTCCGTCTGGCATCAGGTTTGTAGTCGGGATGAAATTTATTCAGGACTTCTTCCCTTTCTTCGGCGCTCATTTGAGGAAAAACAGGTTTCCCTGATTTGGCCAGCTCAAACCTTCTATTCCGGGTTTGATCGACTTTTTTGAGTGATGGGCTCATGTATTCTGGATACATCGGCTACTCCTTATAATGACACGATTATATTCATTTGTGTTTAAGATATTATTCAAGGTCTCTCTCATAATATTTCTTTTTCAGCTCTTCCTTTTTCATCTTCATGAATTCTTGGTATTCTTTATCGAACTTGTTTTCTTTGACTTCTTTTATTCTTTTCTTAAGCTGTTTGCTCTCTTTAGCGAGATATTTACCAAAAAGCCTTCTGGCAAGCACCCCGACGTTATACTGGACGATTTCTGCAGGACATCTGATGGCGCACAGGCCACAGCTGAGGCAGTCGAAGGAGAGGTCCATGACGGCTTCGATATCTCCCCTAATGGCCGCATTGATGTAGTCCATGACTTCCAGGTCCTGAGGACAGGATTTCGTGCAGGTGTTGCAGGAGACACAACGAAAAACCTCGGGATAAAGCTTCTGGAAGGTGGACACATTCGGTTCCAGCTTATCGATATCATAGATTGGCTTCTGGGCAGGAATCGAAGGAAGTTGAGAGAGCCACATGCCGTCTTCGACGAGTGTTGTGCAGGCGAGTCCCGTATAGATTTTATAGTCTCCTGGCATGCGGTAGACAGTGGCGCAGGCACCGCAGAATCCTTCACGGCATCCGGCCCCTCTTTTTATCTGGTAGCCAGCGTATTCGATTGCGCCCATGATCGTCGCGTCAGCAGGAACTTCATGGGCTTTTCCCATAATAAAGACCGTTGCCATTTTTTTTAGCGTATCCTTTTTTGCCTTTTTTGTCTGAGTTTGTTTGACTGGCTTCTTTTTGGCTGCCGTCTGTATTGCCATCACGATATCTCCTTTTAATATTCTTGAGGCAGATCCTTGAGTTCAGCCCATGAATAAACAGGGCCGTCTTTACACACATAATGCATGCCGATGTTGCATCTTCCGCATTTTCCGATCCCGCATTTCATTTTGTTCTCGACAGTTGTGTAAATCTGATCGTCCTTGAAGCCCAGGGCCTCTAAGTTTTGAATGACAAATTTGATCATGATCGGAGGACCGCAGGTCACTGCGATCGCATTTTTGGGTGACGGTTTGATTTCCAGGACATTTAGAGGAACAAACCCGACAAACTCTTTCCAATCCGGCTCTTCCACATCCACGGAGAGATGAACTTTCATTTTTTTCCGCAGCTCTTCCAGCTCTTCCTTGAACACTAGGTCTTTGGATGTCCTGGCTCCGTAAATCAGCATGAAGTCTCCGTAATCTTCTTTTTTTCCCAAAGCCGTGTGGAGGACAGACCAGATAGGGGCCAGACCGATGCCCCCGCCGATAAATATCAAGTTTTTCCCTTTCCATTTTTCGAGAGGGAACCCATTCCCATAAGGACCCCTGATTCCTATGGTGTCTCCCACCTGCAAGTCATGAAGGGAAGAGGTAACCCTCCCCATCTTCAGTATGCTGAACTGGAGATAATCTTTGATCAGAGGGGAAGAAGAAATGGAGATCATCGATTCCCCTTTTCCAAACACAGAGAGCATGGCACACTGTCCGCACTCGAAAGAAAACCCATTCTTTTCCTGAAACTCAGTCCTGAAGGTTTTAATGGGCCGACCACCACTGACTTCTTCTTTGATATGAATGATTTTGGCCAGTTTTGGAATATAGGTATTACGCTCCATAATCTCTCACCTTGTCGAGAACTTCTATGATATCTATTCCGACTGGACACTGTGAAATACACCGTCCACACCCCGTACACTGATAATTCTTGTACCGTTCGATAAAATATTGGAATTTATGCATGATTCTCTGGCGCAAGCGGGAGGCTTTATCAGGCCTGGGGTTATGTCCTGAAGAATGCATTGTAAAATCCGGGAACTGGCAGTTGTCCCAGGTTCGAATCCTCTTTCCTTTGAGAGGAGATGAGGAGAAAACTTCATCGCTGATGTCGAAGCAGTGACATGTCGGGCAGAGATAGGTGCAGATTCCACAGCGGAGGCAGCTCATGGATTCCTCATCCCAGAGAGGAGAGTCGAACATATCTTTGAGCTTCGGGGGAATTTTTTTGATGTTTTCGATCTGCCGTTTGATCTTTTTCTTGGCCTCAGTCTGGATTTTTTCCAGATTTTTCTTGTCTTTTTCTGTTGTAGTCTTGAAGAGAGTCTTGGCTGAGTTGACGAGCTGTTCGCCCGTTTTTGTAAAAGTCTCGATGAAATATTTATCCCCTAAATCCGTCATTAATACATCCAGTCCCTCTTTAGAGAATGGAGAACCTTCTACAGAGGTACAGAAGCAGTTGGGCGAAGGAGGCGTGTTGCAGGAAAGTCCAACCAGAGTCACCTGCTTTCTTCTTTTCCAATAATACTGGTCTTCAAAATCGCCGCTGAAGACCTTATCAGTTAAAGTTAAAGCTTTAGCCTCACAGGGTCTCACTCCAAAGATAACTGAAGGTTCTTGCTTGGGAAGAACCTCTTTTACTTCCAATCCGTCTTCGTCTGATGTGGAAAATTCCAGATAAACCTCTCTTTGGGGGAAGATGATTTTTTTTGGAGAAAGAACAGTGTTTGGGTAGTCCAGGTTAATCTGTTCAGGATTCTCGATGATTTCGTAGCTCCAGAGTCCATCCTTCTCTACAGGAGCAAAAATTTTATGGGTGGAAAGTGTCTTTACCCATTGGGGGAATGATTTTTTATCTAGAACTTTCTCCATCGTTTCACCTGATAAAGTCTTCTGGATCTTCATTCCTGAATGAGGAAACTAAAGAGGGGCTTTCAGGGTCAAAGCCCGCATCATAGTCGAAAAGTTCTTTAGCGTCCTTTTCCAATTTTTTATTCAAGAACCGGATGGGAATATCAAGAGGGCAAACTCGTTCACATTCACCACAGTCAATACATCGGCCCGCAAGATGAATGGCCCTGACCAGGTGATAGACGAAATTTTCGGATTTAATGGGTGATTTCTCTAACCATTTGATTTTCTGAGCTTTTTCTTCTGGTGTGGTATCTGCGGTGACCGCAAAATTTATGGTATCCACCACACATTCGTCACAGTAGCACATCGGACAGACAGAGCGACAGGCATAACAGCGGATGCAGTTCGAAAGCTGCTCTTTCCAGAATTTCCACTTTTCTTCTTCAGAGAGGGATTCCATTTTTTCTATGGATTGGAAAGGATTGTTAGACTGGCGCTTCGTCTTTTCTCCAAGAAAGACGTCATAGATAACGGGGAAGTTCGCTTTACATTCCAGACATCTTTCCGCAAGGATTTCTGATGCTGCTATTTTGTTTTTTCCCTCTTTAGTCGTAATTATGAAATTATCTTTTTCGTCGAAATCAATCTTTTCGACTTTTTTAGCCTTTAATTTTTTGGCGAGCTTTTTCTCGTCAATGATGCCTGTATCCTCGCAGGATACACCGATGATATAGACATCCTCACGATTGATGAATTTTTCTTGAAGGAGGACGACCAGAGCCCGGCTGTCACACCCTTTGACGATGAGCCCGACCGGTCTTTCATCCGGATGTTTTTCCTGTGCTTTTCTCCGTTTCTCATCCACAAGGAATCGAGTGAGGTTATAGATACACGTTGGGTCCCAGATTATTTTTTCGACATCTTCCAGGTTTTTGAAAAAAAACGGAACAGGCATTAGGCCATTCGTGCTTTTTGCATAGCCGATGACGTATTTGACTTTTTCGTCTTTGATTACGGCTGCCGTTTCTTTCTTGAGGTCTTCGAGGTTGACCATTATTGGGTTCTCCTCAGTTTTGTTTGAGGCCCGAGTGGTTTAAGCTCTTGGACGAAATCTTTGATGACTTGAGTGTACTTTACTCCTTCTGCCGCTGAAACCCAGGACATCTGAAAGCGTTGGGATTCAAGGCCGATAAAATCCAAGAGTTTTTTAACCAAAGCAATTCTCCTTCGTGCATAATAGTTGCCCTTTATATAGTGACAATCTCCTGGGTGGCATCCTGAGACAAGGACTCCGTCGGCTCCTTTGTTAAAAGCAGATAGAATATAGAGAGGCGATACGCTTCCTGAACACATGACTTGGATCGGTATGACATTGGGTGGATATTCCATCCGTGAGACTCCGGCGAGGTCGCTCCCCGCAGAAGAGCACCACTTACAAAGGAAAGCGACTATCTTGGGTTCGAATTCTTCGGCCATTGTCATCCTCCAAGAGATGTCCTGATCATTTCATTAACTTGCAGTGGAGTTAGGTTCTTGACCTGGATGGCGGCTCTCAAACAGGTGGCTGAACAGGTCCCGCATCCCTCGCAGAGAACTTCGTTGACTTCCGCTTTGCCATCCTTAAGGGAAACGGCCTCATAGGGACAGACTTGAACACACATTCCACAGCCTGTGCAAAGATTGAGATTAACCTTGGCCACTGTCGGAGCATGGAAGAGCCTTTCCTGGGACAGTATGGAAATGGCTTTCGCTGCTGCTCCGCTAGCCTGAGCCACAGCCTCGGGGATATCTTTTGGTGCCTGAGCTGCACCTGCAAGGAACATCCCGGAAGTCACACTCTCCACAGGTCTGAGCTTGGGATGGGCTTCCGATAGAAAACCATCCTTATCCATTGCTATCTTGAGTTTCTTTGCGAGTTCTTCAGCTCCTTTGGAAGGCCGGGTAGCCGTAGCCAGGACGACCATATCCGCGTCGATCTCGATGTCCTTTCCGCTGAGTGTGTCGACACCCCAGACTTTAATTTTCCCTTTTTCTTCGAATATCTTTGAAACCTTGCCCCTCAGGTAGAGAACACCGTCCTCTTCGACCGATCTCTGGACGAATTCCTCATAGCCTTTTCCGCCAGATCTGATGTCGATGTAAAAGACGTAGGCTTGACCGTCATGAACATGATGTTTGTAGAGCATAGCGTGCTTGGCTGTGTACATGCAGCAGATCTTCGAGCAGTAGGCACAGTGAAGTTCGGGATCCCGGGAGCCCACACATTGGATAAAAACGACTTCTTTGGGTTCCTTGTGGTCTGAAGGTCTCAAGATTTTTCCCATGGTTGGTCCTGAAGCGGAGAGGAGTCTTTCAAACTGGAGGCCGTCAAGGACGTCTGCATATTTTCCGTAACCGTATTCGGCCATATTCTCTTTATCGTAGAGGTCGTATCCCGTGGCCACTATAATCGCTCCCACTTCTTCCTCGAAAACTTCTGGTTTCATGTCGTAATCGATAGCTTCTGGTTCGCAGACATCCGCGCATTTTCCGCAGGCAATGGGCAGCAGTCCAGGGCAACCTTTTATATCCAGGGTGTATGTGGCTGGGATAGCCTGAGGGAAGGGAATATAGATGGCTCGTCTTCCGGTTAAACCGAGGTCAAATTCGTTGGGGACAACTACCGGACAGACTTTTGTGCATTCATCACAGAGAGTGCATTTATCCGGATCCACGTAGGTGGGTTTTTTAAGAATCTTAACTTTGAAATTTCCCACATACCCTGAGACCTCCTGAATTTCGCTGTATGTCATGAGTTTGATCTTAGGATGTTTGGAAACTTCGACCATTTTTGGCGTCAGAATGCACTGAGAACAGTCTAGAGTGGGGAAAGTTTCTGAGAGTTGAATCATGTGTCCTCCGATAGAAGGAGACCGTTCGAGCAGTATGACTTCAAAGCCGCTGTTGGCCATGTCTAGAGCAGACTGGATGCCGGAGATTCCGCCGCCTATGACCAGCGCTCTCCGGGTGACAGGGATGCTTATCGGCTCCAGCGATTCGTTCCTGCGCACTCTTTCCACTGCGCTTTTGGTGAGTTTTATGGCTTTATCTGTCGCTTTGTCCATGTCTTTATGAACCCAGCTGCACTGTTCACGAATGTTGGCGATCTCACACTGGAAGGTGTTAATTCCGGCTGACTTGGCAGCATTTCGGAATGTTGTCTCATGGAGCGTGGGAGAGCAGCAGGCCACAACCACATTATCCAGCTTTTTTTCCTTTATGGCATCTATGATCAGGTTCTGTCCCGGGTCAGAACACATGTAAACGTATTCTTCGGAATGGACAACTCCTGGATGCTTGGAGAGGTCTTTTGCAGCTTTTTTAACATCCACTGTTCCTGCGATGTTTATGCCGCAGTGACAGATGAAAACGCCAGTCCGTTTCATTTTCCACCCTTTTTACTTTGAGTTGTTGATTTTTTTTCTTGAGCCAAGACTTCTTTTCCGTAATCGAATCCTTTGTCAAAAGCCTTTATGTTCAGGTCGAGGAATCTTCCTGGAACCAGGCCGGGAAGAGCTTTCTTCATGGCTTCCGGGGAAACGATTCCCGTGACTGCAGAAAAGAATCCCAGCATGACCAGGTTAGCGATGATTCGATTCCCCAATTCTTCGGCAAACCGTGTAGAAGGAATGGCATAGGTTTTGATTTTTCCCCGGACAGGTTTCATTTTTACTAAATCCTTGTCGATGATCAGTATTCCATCATCCTTTAATTCGGACTCGTATTTTTCGTATGCTTCCTGGGACATGGAGACAAGGATTTCTGGGATTGAAATGTAAGGATAGAGGACTCTGTCGTCAGAGACGACAAGTTGAGAACTGCAGGCACTTCCTCGGGCTTCCGGGCCGAAACTCTGGGTCATCGTTGCATGCTTGTTGTCATAGAGAGAAAGGGCTTTTCCCGCGATCAGGCCGCAGCGTATGATTCCCTGACCTCCAAATCCTGAAAATCGAATTTCAGTCATTTTTAACTCCATAAGGCTGGTATTTATCGCCCAAGACTTTGCCGAGATGCTCGTTCATACATTCCAGGAAGGTTGGCTTTTCCTTGTCGACGAATTTCCCGACGATGAGTTTTCCCTGATAGCTGATATCGAGGGTGCGAGTGTCCGCTCCATGCTGGATCTCTGATTTCTCGTAGTAATATTTCAGAAGGTTCAGCCCGTCCCCGAGACGGTTTCTGCGGGCGTAAAGAGTGACACAGGGAGTGATGACTTCAATGAAGGAAAATCCTTTTTTTCCGAGTGCTTCCTGTATGGACTTCGTCACTCTTCTCAAGTGGAGCGCAGTCCAGCGGGCGACATAAGTGGCTCCGCTGGCCTCAGCGAGATAAGGCAGGCTGAATGCGTATTCAAAATTACCGTAAGGAGCAGTGGAGGCGTTTGCATCTCTCGGTGTTGTGGCCGCAACCTGTCCCCCTGTCATGGCATAATTGAAATTATTCACGCAGATGACGACGAGGTCCATGTTTCTTCGGGCAGCATGTATTAAATGATTACCTCCGATTCCAGCGATGTCTCCGTCTCCACTGAAGACAACAACCTTCAATTCAGGATTGGCCAGTTTCAGGCCAGTAGCCACGGGAATAGCTCGACCATGGGTGGTGTGAATAGAGTCCAGCTTGATATAACCGGCGACTCGTCCCGTGCATCCTATTCCTGATATAACAGCCAATTTGTCCAGGTCAATCTCGCTCTTGCGCAGGGCTTCAGCAAAAGAGGTGACGACCGTTCCAATTCCACAGCCCGGACACCAGATATGGGGTATTCGGTCCATTCTCAGCAAATCTTCGATCGGATTTCTTTCTTCAAGACGGTCTTCTTTCTTCATTTGGCAGCCTCCTTGATGACATTAAAGATATCATCCGGATCGTGGACCCACCCTCCGCAGTGGGGGATATGGATCGCAGGAGCTTGGCCTCCCGCACACCGTTCAACTTCAAGGACGATCTGACCGTAATTGATCTCAGGGACGACGAAAGCCTTTACTTTTTTAGCTAACTCTCTTATCCGCTTTTCGGGAAACGGCCAGACTGTGATCAACCTGATTGTTCCGACTTTGATTCCGGCTTCTCTTGCCTTTCGGACAGCCCTTGTCGTGACTCGTGACGTGATTCCGTAAGAGATAACTATGACTTCAGCGGTGTCTATTTCGTCTTCTTCGATTCTGATGATTTTATCCGCATTCATCGTGATCTTGTCACACACGTGACGGACACAAACATCCTGGCATTCAGCATTGATGACAGGGTAGCCCTTTTCATCATGCGTTAATCCTGTGATATGAAAATGGTAGCCCTCGCCGACTTTGACCATGAAAGGAATCATGTCTTTATCAGGTTTAAAAGGAAGATATTTATCTTTGGGGCCTGTGTACCATTTCCTTTCCACGAGTTCGATCTCTTCAGCCGGAGGAATGACGACTTTCTCATGCATGTGCCCGATACATTCGTCGGTCATGACGAATGTGGGAACTCGGAATGTTTCAGACAGGTTGAATGCTTCGATAGTGAGGTCGAAGCATTCCTGAGGAGAATCGGGAGAGAGGGCGATGATCTCATAATCCCCGTGCGATCCCCATCTGGCCTGCATCATATCCTGCTGGCCGGTTAGGGTGGGGAGGCCTGTCGAAGGACCTCCTCTTTGGACATTGGCTATCACCAGAGGAGTATCCAGCATGCAGGCCAAGCCGATATTTTCCATCATGAGGGAAAAACCTGGACCAGAGGTCACGGTCATTACTTTCTTTCCTCCCCAGGCTGCCCCGATTAAGGCCGAGATAGAAGCGAGCTCGTCTTCCATCTGGATGAATACTCCTCCTACTGTTGGAATCCTTTCTGAAAATCGCTCTGCTGTTTCTGTGGAAGGAGTAATCGGATAACCGCCAAAGAAGCGGCATCCAGCTGCCAGAGCTCCTTCGGCAAGGGCATAGTCTCCGTCTAAATAATGGGAACCGGTTAAGACTCCTTTAGGGTCTGCTTTCACCTTTTTCACCTTCTTCCTCCTCTTTCTTGAGAGTGACAAATATGGCAAATTCCGGGCATATTGTCTCGCAGAGCTGGCAGTAGAGGCAGTCATCCTCATTCTTTACTATCGGAGGATGATAGCCTTTAATATTGAATTCTTCTGATAATTCAAGGACATCCTTAGGGCAATATTCCACGCAGAATCCACAACCCTTGCATCTGTCTTTTTCGATATGAATTTTTCCCTTTTTGGGTTTTAAATCGCCAAATTTTGCCATTTATCCCTCAAATCAATCCTTTTTCTTTCAATACAGGCTTTGGGTCAATGTAATGGAGGTCAAATCTTAATGTATCCTCAGGACAGCCCAAAGCAATCGCCAGGAGCTGAGTAAAATAGAGAATAGGGGTATTCTTGAATTCAGGGTAATGCTTGATTGTTTCTTCCTGACGTTGGTCAAGATTGAAGGCGCAGAGAGGGCAGCTCACTGTGACGACGTCTGCGCCCTGGGATTGGGCTGATGTCAGGATATGGTAAGTCCGTTCTGCCACGATTTCCGGCTTGTCAACCGTCTGATAGGCCGCACAACACTCTGTTTTGTAAGGGAAGTCGATGGGAACTGCTCCTAGAACAGTCGTTAGCGTTTCTAAAATTGTCGGGTTTTCAACATCATCTATCCCGATCTCTTTGGGGCGGACCAGCATACAGCCGTAGTAATTGGCCACTTTCAAATCTTTTAAAGGCTTGACTACCTGCTGCGCAATAGCCTCGAATTTTATCTCATCCCTCAGCAGTTCAAGAAGATGAAGGACTTTCACATCTCCGTCGTATTTGATATTTTCGCGGTACATGAAATTATTGATCTTCTCGAGACTTTCCGGGTCGGATTTGACCCGTTCGTTGGCTCTCTTCAGTGTGTTGAAGCACATGGCGCAGAGAGTCATCACATTATCTGAATTGGATTCTTTAACCCGGATGAGATTGCGAATGGGAGCCAAGTGATGGATCAGGTCATCGGTGGATAAAGAGAAAACGGTTCCACAACAGTTCCACCGAGGAAGTTCCTCGACTTGTATTCCAAGCTTATTCAGAGAACATAAGGTTGAGTCTTCAAAATTTTTCGCATTGTTTTTCAGAGTACAACCAGGGTAATAACTTATTTTCATTATGATTCCTTATTGCATGAATATTAAAATTATTTTCTATCATATTCAATAAATTAAGATGTGAATTTCCTCAGATTACTTACGATCGCGATCGGAGGAACATCACCTTTCTCCGAATCAGTGAGTTTTTCGACTTTGACGTGGTCTTCTCTCTTGCGCAGCAAGATTTGCCTGAGGACTTCGATGACTTCAGCGATATTGATGCCTTTTGGGCAGCGGGCGTTGCATGTGAAACAGGAGGCGCAGATCCAGATGGATTTGGATTTCAGAAGCTCATCCTTTAAACCGAGTTGAGCGTAGCGGATGATTTGATTGGGGAGGATGTCCATTTGGGAAACGGCCGGGCAGCCAGCCGAGCACTTGCCGCACTGATAACAGGCTAGGAGATTCTGGCCGCTTAATTCTTCAACCTTGGCGATAAAAGGATTCTTGATATTTTTCTTAGATATGTTGATTCTCATGAGAATCCATTCTTTCAAAATAGGTGGCAAATCCCTATATTTAATATAGGATTGATAGAGAAAAAGATTACTTTACAGTAGAACATAATTCCAAAAATCTGTCAAGAAAATTTCAAAATATTTTAATTTTTTTTCCATCCTCCTACCAGAAAGAGAAGACAGAAAGAATTCAGAAGAAAGAGATAAGTGAGAAGATGAGGAAGTCCGACTAGAGGAATTAAAAGAGATGAGGCGGCCAGTGCGCCACCAAAAGAGCCCAAGAGGTCCAGACCATAGCCTAATCCATAATTTTTCTTCTCTTTCAGGAAGAGATGGTTGGAGACTACGAACAGGTCTCCTCCTAAAAAACCCATGGCAAGGAGAAAAAGAAAAAAGAAAATTTCTGGGGGATTCAGTTTTAAAGTCATTTGAAAGAGAAGGATTAAGAGAAGAAAACCTGCCTGAATAGCGAGCATTTGACTGAGATCAAACTTTTTTCTTTTCTTCCCACGAAAAGACCCCAGAAAGAGGCCCACCATAAAGGAAGTGAGAAGAAGGGCAATCCTTTGATAGAGGTATCCATAAAGAGTCTGGAAGGATATGATCACGATGATTTCAGCAACGATAGTCGTAAAGCCCATAACAGCGAGAGGAACGAGGAAGAATGATGATTTTTTCCCTTTTAACCAGAGAATGATGAGTAAAAAGATAAAGAGTATCAACGGAAAATCTAAGAGCCAGAAAGAACGGAGAGAAGAGAAAAAAGTGAATACTGCCTTTTCTATTCCTTTAAACTGCGTGCTCCAGAGTACGGAATTATAGAAGTAGCTAATAGGGAAGAGGTCCTGGTTGATTGCTTTTTTTCCTGTGGTCACTTTTTCTCTGGTCATTTCCACTCTGAGCGGATTCAGACGGGAAAAAAGAAGATGAGGACTGACATAAGTGTTCTGAAGGTTTAACTCTTCGATTTTCTGGTTGAGTGTCTTGAATTCTAGCGTTAAGGGATGAGAAGATGCCAGGAAAATGTTCGTGTCTCCGGGTACGATTTCAACAAATGGGAATGCTTGCTTAAGAGTATGATACAGAGAGGAAAGAAAATCCTGGAGCTCAGGGCTGATGTAGTTTTCTGCTGAAGGCACTCGAAAAGAAAAAACGCCTTCTTCAGTCAGTTTTTCTTTGGCCCTCAGAAAAAACTCTTTGGTATAAAAACGATTGATCTGGGCTGTGGCGGGTTCTGGCAGGTTGAGGATAATCATATCGTACGACTTTTGGGTTTTGGTGAGGAAGGCTCTTCCATCCTGATAGAATATATATATCCGTTTATTTCTCAGGATCTCCTGCTCGCTTTCTGGTAAATATCGGAATGAAATTCGGATGATTTCTGGGTCGAGCTCGACATAATCCACCTGTGTCCTGGGATATTTAAGGATTTGCCGCAGACTCCCGGCTGCACCTCCGCCGATAAGCAGGACATTCACTGCTTCGGGCTTCTGGAGGAGGGCAAAATGGACAGATTCCTCAGAGGAAGCCAGGTTAGGATAGGAAAAATCATGGAGGTTGTTGTTATACAAAGAAATTTGCTCCTCCGTTTGAAGAACCTGGAGCTTTCCGTACGGAGTGTCTTTGCTCTGAATGAGATGAAAAGGCTTCCAATAGATTTTTTGACTGGGATAATCAAAGAGGCAGAAAACGAGGAGAAGGATGAGGACAGCCAGGGGGAAGAGTTTTTGCCTCTTTCTTCCAAAAGTGAAGTAGCTCAAAAGAGTGGCTATTCCTCCAGTGAGTGCGGCCCCATGCCAGTTAGAGAAAAAAGGGATGAGGAAAAAATAGACAAGCAAGCCTGCGGTTGAGGAGCCGAGAGCCTCCATGAGATAAACCTGGTAGAGATTTCCTTTCAGGAAATGTGTGTTGAAAACAAAGAGAATTCCTAAAGGAAAACTGACAAAAAAAGAGAGGATGAGTGAGGAAGTCAACATCGGGATGACTCCTGTGATCTCTCCGGGGAGAATGTTCAGGAGAAAGCGTGAGAACCTGAGACCGACCAGGCAGAGAGGAAGAAGAATGATAACCAGATAATAAGAGTGAATAAGCCGCGCTTGAAAAAACCTGATTTTTGATGCCGTTATACTCCCTACGCCTCCCCACAGAAGCCATGCGGCGAGGATGAATCCAAAAGTGATTTCATTCCCGTAGAAATGAACGGAAAATTCTCTCAATAAAAAGATTTGGAAGGAAAGAGCGAGGAATCCCAGCAGAAATGGCGGGAAAGAGTTTTTCAACTCCAGATTCCAGGAATGGGAGTCGAGCAGTTTTTGCATCTTCCTGAGATGAGATCAACCTTTTGAATTTGGTAGCCTCTCCTCTGAACGACGATATTTTGACATTTCGGGCAGTAGGTGCTCTCTTTTAGATGACCCGGTACGTTCCCAACGTATACGTAATGAAGCCCTTCTTCCTGTGCGATTTTGTGCGCTTTTTCCAGGGTGGACACAGGAGTTGGAGGAAGATTTTTCACGAGGTACATTGGGTGAAACCGGGAGAAGTGTATGGGAATGTCGGGACCGATTTCTTTCATGATCCACTGGCAGACGCCTCGCAACTCCTTGGTGCTATCGTTAAGAGTAGGGATTACCAGATAAACGATTTCCAGCCAGACATCACTCTTAGCGATAATTTTAATGGCTTCAAGCACTGGCTCCAGTTTTCCTCTCACATAGTCAGTGTAGAAATCCTGAGAAAAAGATTTGAGGTCGACCTTTATGGCATCCACGACCTTAACCAGTTCAACAAGAGGCTCTGGATTGATGTATCCACCGGTGATGACGACATTGCGGATTCCTTTCTTGCGGCCTTCTACAGATGTATCATACATGTATTCATAGAAGACAATCGGCTCTGTGTATGTGTAAGCGATGACAGGGCAGTTGTTCTTCAGGGCGATATCCACTAAATCTTCGGGAGGAACATCATAATTTTGAACTTGTTCTGGCCTGACTTGAGATATCTCCCAGTTCTGGCAGAACTTACAGTTCACGTTGCATCCGGCTGTAGCGACAGAAAGAGTCCGGCTCCCCGGGATATAGTGAAAGAGCGGTTTTTTTTCTATCGGGTCATCATGGATAGAACAGAGCTTTCCATACACTAATGTGTAGTATGTGCCTCCTTGATTCTCTCTCACTCCACAGTATCCTCGCTCTTTGTCTCCCAGGAGACAGAAGCGGGGACAGAGTTCGCATTCGATTTCCCTGTCCGGATGTTTTTTGTAATACCTCGCTTCCACGTGGGATAGATTTTGTTCTCCGCTGAACGCATAGAGGTCCATAAGAAAAGAGGGCATGCCAGAACTTGCCAGGAGAGCGGTCCCTCCGGCTGTTTTGAAAAATTGTCTCCTTTTCATAGCTCCTCTTCCATCACCTTTATATCATTAGAGTTGGCTTTCCCTAAACCCATCTTTTCAGCACTCTTAAGGTAGTTCGGCTCTCTGTTTTCTTCTTTCAATGAAGGAAGTCCATTCTCGGCCCTGAGTTTTTCGATGACCTGCCAGCCGACAAAATCAGTGGCCACTGGGTCGAGGCCAAAGATGAGTGTTTCCAGTTTTTCTGCCCACCGGGCATGATAGGAAGGCCCTCTGTGGTATTGGACAACGAGGCAGTCCAGAATGGTGAGTTTATGTTTCTCTTTTACAGGTTCGGTTTCAAACAGTTCAGCGACGTATGGATCACAGTTAGTATCGTGGTATTTATTCGGATTGTGGATGGCTCCGAAGTAATTTTTCATTCCTGCTGTGACTCCGGCCATCCCGTGATCTTTGAGGATGGCGAGGCTAATGGATGCTGTCGCAAAATTTGACTGAATCCTTGCAAAACGGCTTCCAATATTCAGGTGGGATACCAGATCATAATTGTATCCTGCCCAGTTAACTTGAGTATCTGTGCCATGAACTTTCAGACCGTTGCGGTCGGCGCTCAACCGATATCCAGCTTCCCTTAATTCCCTGTCCGTGCGGTCCCAGATGATCAGGTTGCTTTCAGGGATTCCGCTTCCAGCCAGAAGCTTGGCTAATGAATGAGAGACTTCCGGGCGAGTGGAGATTTTTTTCCCCCCGATAGTGTTGATTTTTATTCCAACTTTATCGCTGCTTTTGAAAAGATGTTGCAAGCTTTCTTGGGGGTTTTTCGCGTTGAATAAGAGCTCGAATCCTCTTGAATACATCTGAGAGAGCTTTTTTTGGTCGATAGTGTTGTTTTGGGTTAGAACTCCTTTCCCTTTGACAAGCACGACATTTGATAACGCCATAGCAGTGGAAGACTCCTTTCATAATGATAGCAACAAACACAGATGGGTTGCAATAAAGAGTTGCCCACACATTCCTTTTTCCATAATTTGGACAATATTTATCCTGGAAACCTTTGGAGAAACTATAGGCGTCATGATTTGACTTTGGACATTTAAAAATTGAAAGCAGGCATTGTTTGAACGTTCAATTTCTGTAAAATAAATGTCATTGCGAGCGAAGCGTGGCAATCTCACGTTTTGCATCTGTATTCTTGCTTTAATCAAGCCAACATTGATAATGCCTGACCATATATTGTCCAAAGTCAAGCCCTGATCCCATTTAATAAAAACTTGTCAAACGGGAAAATAGAGCTTATAGTGAAAAAAAGAACTTGATGGATGGAGTGTGAAAGATGAAGAGTCGCATTTTCAATAAATATCTTAAAATTTCTCTTATCCTGTTTCTTTTGGTTTCTGTTTTAAATGGTAAAGCCATTCTGCTGGGCAAAGAAGGGGGGACTTCTCTTATCGGCCTTTTACCCAAGGTTGAAGATTGGAAGTATTCAGAGGAACCACAGAATTTCATTCCTGGAAACCTTTATGAGTACATCAATGGAGCCGCAGAGATCTATCTTGCCTATGACTTTAAGGAATTGATTGTCGGACAGTACGAGAAAGACAATAATGCAGAAGAGGCATCATTGAGTGTAGAAATCTATGATATGGGAAGCGAGAAGAATTCTTTTGGCATATACAGCGCTGAACGTTTTTCAGAGAGCCAGTTTATTTCCATAGGAAACCAGGGATATTTGGAAGAAGGAACTCTGAATTTTGTCGTCGGGAAGTACTACATCAAGCTTCTCTGTTTTGATTGTGGGGAAAAGTCAGATGAAGTTCTGAAATCCTTTTCCCACAGGATTGTTGAAAGAGTCAAGGACAAAGGGCGGTTCCCGCCAGCCCTCAGCCATTTTCCCCAAGAAGGACTTATCCAGAACACAGAGAAGTATATCTTACGCAACTTTATGGGCTATAGTTTTCTTCATGATGGTTATGTCGCAAGTTATAAGCTCAAAGACCAGGAATTTGACTGCTTTATCATCGAGGGCAGGAATGAGGACGACGCTCAAAAGATGCTCATGCAATATCTGGAGAAAAAGAGCAATGTGGATATCAAAGAGACCTCGGTGGGATATCTTCTTAAAGATCGCTACTACCACAACATCTTTCTGGCCAGAAACGACAATTATATCTGCGGAGTCATGAAGATCAAAGATGACTTTCAGGATTTAGGAGTAAGGTATTTAAGGATGTTGCTCGAATCCCTAGAAAAATAATTAAAGCATTGTTTGTCAAGACTTGGATTATTTTTTGTCGCTTCGCAAAAGCCCAAAATCCTGAAATCATTTCCTCAAGAGGGAAGTTTGAAAGGGGAGCGTTTTAATTTCATTCCCGAATGGATTATAATGAATGTGGCCTAGAAAGAAAGTCATGAAAGAGAATAAGGTAGTTGTTGCCTGCCTCGTGATTATCGTCATCTTCATTGCTGGAGTGGTATTGCGGCTGGCCAAGCCGGTTCTTTTCCCCTTTGTCTTGGCCATTTTTCTGTCTTTTGTCCTTTCACCTGCCCTGGATTTCATGACCCGCTTGAAGATTCCCAAGTCTGTATCCCTCATATTTATCATCATATTTGCCTTTCTCGTTATTTATCTCTTGGGGCTTCTTTTTTACTCGAGTGGAAAGGCTTTCGCTTCAGAGCTTCCGAATTACAATCAAAAAATCAGTTCTATTTTGGCTCCGATTCAGGATCAAATACAGCGTATCGTCCCAGAGTGGGAACCAGTGGATTGGGTGGGGCAGCTGGATGTCAGTAAAATAGGGGGCGTTTTTATCTCCTCACTCGGTCCGTTTTTTGCTTTCATGTCCAATCTTTTTCTGGTATTTATTTTTCTTATTTTTATCCTTGCCGGACGGGGAAACCTAAAGAAAAAAATTCGGAATTGTTTTGACGACAGGAGGTCTTTGCAGATAGTCGATATTATTCAAAACATCGATACCCAAATCCAGAAGTACTTGTTCATAAAAACTCTCATCAGCTTTGCCACCGGAGTCTTTGCGACTATAGTGCTGTTGATTTTTGGTCTTGATTTTGCCATAGCTTTCGGTTTTTTCACGTTTATCTTGAACTATATCCCCAACATTGGTTCCATAATAGCCACATCTCTACCAGTTGCTTTCGCAGCATTCCAGTTTGAGACGCTCTGGCCGGCATTCTGGATTTTTATCATTCTGGGTTCAATCCAGATGACTCTGGGAAATTTTGTGGAGCCAAGGGTGATGGGACGGGGATTGGGTCTGAGCACGCTGGTTGTTCTCTTTTTCCTTTTTTTCTGGGGCTGGCTGTGGGGAATCGGCGGTATGATTCTGGCTGTCCCGACTGCGGCCATCATCAAGATCGTCTGCCGTAATATTCCTCCCTTGAATTTTGTCGCTGAATTGATGAGCAAAGGCTAACAGAGCTGAAATTCGATTTCAAGTCATACGGAATGTTTCTTTTTTTTTCATTTCTTACAATGCTGTTCATCTAGAGAAGAATTTCTCTATTCGTCTAATCCGCATCCATTTCCGTTGACTCTCCGAATGAAGAGCTTGACCTCAATGTTGGTATTCATTATGGTATATGAGAAATGAACAGGATATATTCCTGGGAAAAAAGACAGTCTTATTGAAAAATTCTGAAGGAGAGCGAGTCTGATGAAAATATTCTGGCGGACATTAGTATTATTAATGCTGTGTGTGGGGCTTTTCTACGGAAGTGAGGCCAGCAATCCTAAGGTATTAATCAAAACAGAACTGGGGGATGTAACGGTTGAGATATTCGAGAAAAAAGCGCCTGTCACGGCCTCAAATTTTTTAAAATACGTGGATGAAGGCCGTTTTAAAGGTGCATGTTTTTACAGAGTCGTCAGGATGGATAACCAACCCCGAAGTGAGATTAAGATTGAAGTCATTCAGGGAGGATTGAGGTTTACTCATCAAGAAAAGATTTTGTCGCCTATCGAGCACGAGACAACAAGGAAAACAGGAATCCTTCATCTGGATGGCACAATATCCATGGCAAGAAGCAAGCCTGGGTCTGCCGCATCAGAATTTTTTATCTGCATCGGAGATCAGCCTGAGCTCGATTTTGGTGGCATGAGAAACCCGGATGGACAGGGCTTTTCCGCTTTTGGAAAAGTCGTCGCTGGGTTGGATATCGTCAAGAAAATACATCAGTTGCCGACAGATGAACAGATGCTCGTTTCGAGAGTGGAGATTCATGATGTTGCCAGATTGAGATGATTGAAAAAAAAGGGCCGGAAGACCCAAGCCCCCGGCCCTGATTATTTCCTGTCTTAAGCTTTTCCCTTAAAGGTTGATTCCAATGCTGAAACCCGCGTTGAGGTCTGGGATAGAAGCGTTTCCTGTCAGAATCCAGGGGCCTTCTCGGAAAATTCTGTCATACATGTAGGCGTCGATGTAAAACCCGTTCTTCATGTTGACTGTAAAGCCGAAAGCCGTAGTGAGAGATGAGGTGGGTTCTGCGGTGACCGTATCCCAGTCTTCTGTGAGAGGGTCAGTGTCAATATTTATCAGTGACTTCTCCTGGTAAGACTCGAAAGTGACAGATGCCCGCATGGTGAACCATGAGAACAAGCGTTTTTCAGCAAAAACTCTAAAGATAGGGAAAGAAGAAATTTTTGGATTATCCTTTTGGATATCCGTGGAAGCTGTCTGTACACTCGTTTCAACAGTGGATTTGCCTTTGGCAAAGCCCGCCTGAATACCAAAATTATAGCCATCTCCATGGAAAAGGGGCCCCACGAGAAAAATGAGCCCATTCTGAGATCGCTCGTAGGTTGTCCCATCGTCCGCAGTAGCAGTATCCGGGTCGATTTCCAGAGAGCCTCCGTAAGAAAGATAGAAAAGATTGGCGACCACGTCCGTGTTGTCACCGAGCACATAACTGGCTCTGATGTTGGCATCCATATCTGTGCCTGAGAATGTGGCAGTCTCGCTGTCAGCTGTTGAGGCTCCGGCAATCGTGTATTCATAGTTATATTTCGGTTTGCCGAAACCAATATCCAGGTTCAGGTTTAATTTGTCATTCATCATCGTGTAACCGGCTCCTGCCCGGAACATCATTGTCGAGATTTTTTTCTCGAACGTATCGTCCATTTCTGTAGAAATGGACTGGGGATCATTGATCCGATTTCCTGAAACTCCACGCCCGATATAGTTGAGACCGAATCCCGCCTTTAACTTATCACCCAGGGGAAGAGCGTAGTAGAGGCCGAAGGATCTCACTCCATTCAGGTTTGTCACATTCACGCCATCGACTCCCACATTTGCCTGGCCGCACAGCGGAGCAACTAGGCCGTTCAGGTCATTGATATCCTGACCCGGGCCTACCCAGATATCGTTCCGATAGCTTCCGTAGCGTTTGCCGATTTGAAGTCCGAGCATACCGGGCAAATTCAGAGCCTCTAATTTAATAAAGCCGTAGCCGCTGTAGGTTAATGTTGCCGAATCCATGTCAACATTCACGAAAGTCGGATGATCCAGCATGAATGTGGGATTGAGTAAGGCATCGACCGAAGTGATGACCATTCCTAATGGTGAGTACTCGTGATAGACAGTGCCAGTCAGAACAATCTTGCGGGAATCCGTGGCGAATGAATGAATGGCCAAAACCAAGACAAGAGTCCCAATTGCACCTAGCTTTGCGATTCGTTTCATTCTAAATTTCCTCCTTAGTCAAGAAATTGATGTCAAATCTCCCTTTGCGTATCTTTTTTTATTGCATATCTTTACTGAGGAATCAATCGCCTTTAGGGGTGATTATGAAGGTGATTTTTTCGTCTTTTCCTGGGGAAATCTTCGATTTTTCTAAGTGGATTTTCAGAAAAAAGTCTTATTTTAGAAATCCCGAGCCAGTAAATTCTGGGAAATTCCTTTCTCTGTTCATTAAATAAGGTGCTGGATTAATCTGGTGTACTGGATCAATAATTCGGCAACACTTTTTGAATGTCATTGCGAGCGCAGCGTGGCAATCCCATAAGAAAGTTATTTCAATTTAAAAATGACTTTACCTCACTTAAAAAGATTTTCATCCCTGTATTAGGCCAAGTGAAGGAATTATATTTATTTATTGATAATTTTCTCTGCGGAGATTGCCACGCTGCGCTCGCAATGACACTTTTGCCTTCAATGTTCTTGCCACAAGGGTTGCCTAATTACTGAGCCTAAAGAGCTAGTAGGATTTTTGTTCTCAGTTTTTAGATTGGGCTCGACGGGAACAGCCTTTTTTAAATCAGTAAATCAGCCGGAATCAGTCCTTGGTGATGATTTTTTTTTGCTGGGACAGCTTTTTCAGCCTTGAAAACCTGCTTTTAAGCTGTTCGAGGTAAGTTCTTCCTTTGAGGTTCCCTTTGCTCAGGAACTGGACAGAGAGCATCACCCTCTCAAGACAGCGGATTTTTTCATCCTTTTTATAGACATCCTGTTCTCCGGGGATAATGATCTTTTGTTCATACCGGCATCTTTCAATGCTCTGGTAGATAGCTTCTCCAATCTCATTTTTCGGCTTGCTTCTCTCGTCCGGAATAAACAACAGCCCTTTGCCCTTTTCAATTTTCTCTCTGGCATACTCCAGGGATAAGACGGCATCTCTGTCAGCGAATGACTCCATTCTTTGTGCGTATTCCATCAAAGGGACTTCTATATGAAAGGCAAGCCAGGCCAATCGCTCATCTTTTAAAATGTCCTCTTCAGGAGAGATTCTTTTCGGGGCGGATGCCTGTTTTTTTTCAATGATTCGGTCCTCTTGATAAGAGCTGTGCTTCTCGAGAAAACCACAGGTTTGAGGGCAGTGGATCTCCTTTTCTCTGAGAAGGCCGCAACAGAGACTGCACAGATGGTCATCCAATGCCGGACAGTAACGCTTGCCCTTTCTTTGTTTGCATTTCGCGCATTTAGCCATTTTTACCCGGGAAGAATAGTGTTATGTTTACCCTGAATTATTCATAAAATCTGCCGATACCATAGTCAAAACATCTGAATAAGGTAAAATATTCAACTTATATCGGCATCTTT